>CAYMQR010000519.1:0-3992 GCA_964392195.1 uncultured bacterium
GCGCTGCGCCGCGGCCCGACGGGAGTCGGGCCCTCCGAACCGGAGCGGTGACTCGGGCGAGCCGCCTCGGAGGGACGGCCTCCCGGTCGTCCGCGTGCGACGCGACGCGGGGTCGAGCGATCGGGCGAGCCCCCTCGGAGGGACGGCCTCCCGGCCGTCCGCGTGCGACGCGACGCGGAGTCGAGCGATCGAACGGGCCGCCTCGGAGGGACGGCCTCCCGGCCGTCCGCCTCAGGGCTGGCGCAGGTAGTCGAGGCCGGCGAGCACGCCGAACAGGAAGAAGAGCGCCGCGGCGCCGCGCTTCACGAGCCGCTGCGGCAGCTTGTCGGCGAGGCGCTGGCCGAGGAACACCGCGAGCCCGTCGGCGACCAGCATGCCGAGCGTGGCACCCGCGGTGACCGCGACGATGGAGCCGTACTTCGCCGCCAGCCCGATCGCGGCGAGCTGGGTCTTGTCGCCGAGCTCGGCCACGAAGAAGAGCGTGGCGGTCGTGAGGAAGGCGCCGCGCGACGAGACGGTCTCGCTCGCCGCCTCGTCCTCCTCGTCACCGACGAGCGTCCAGATCCCGAACGCGACGAACACCAGCGCGACGCCGAGGCTCAGCAGCTTGCGGTCGAGGTGCGCGCCGATCCACACCCCGAGCGTGGCGGCGAGCAGGTTGAGGACGATCGTGGCCGCGGCGATCCCCGCGAGCACCGTGCCGGGCTTGCGGAAGCGGGTGGCGAGCGAGAACGCCAGCAGCTGGGTCTTGTCGCCCATCTCGCTCATGAGGACGAGGGCGAACGAGGCGACGAGGGCTTCCAGCATGGAGCGGCGTCCGGCGATCCGGCGCTGGAGCGTAGCCGCATCGGCTGCGGGCGGCTTGAGGGCGGCGCCGGTTTTCGGGAACAATTTCCCGCGGCGCCCGCCCCGTTTCACGCGGCGGCGCGCCGCTCCCCCGATCGCTCGATGGAAGGATCCCGGCCGTGAGGGTTCGTCGCAATCGAGATGAAATCGTCTCGTTGGCCGCGTCGCTGGCGCTGGTGATCGCGGCCGCGTGCAGCGACCCCGCGCGCACGGCGCCCGCAGGCGGCGGCGCGGACCTGCCGCTACCCGACCCCGAGCCGCGCCTCGCCACCCGCTCGGGGCCCGGGCTCGGCAACCTCGCCTACGAGCCCGGCGAGCTCTTCACCGCGATCGCGCGCGTCGACGACACCAACGACATCCCCGCGCAGGCGTCACTCAAGCCGTTCGGCACCAACGTCGCCACCATGGTCGACGGCTGGTTCTTCACGATCTTCGCGCCCGACAGCGGCAACGGGCCGGGCGGCTTCCTGTTCTACGATCTCGCCGACCCGCGGCACCCGCGCCTCGCGAACCGCCTCTACGAGCCCCACGGCCGCACCGGGGAGCTGCGCGAGGCGCACGCGATCGGCCTCGGGGTCGTGGACGGGCGCAACCTCGCCGCGATCCAGAGCCGGCTCGGCGTGCAGATCTGGGACGTCACCGACGTCCGCGACCCCCGCCAGGTGAGCTTCCTGCGCCTGCCCGCGGTGAACGGCGGCGACTACACGTTCGTGGCCTGGCAGCTCTTCTGGCAGGGGCGTTACCTGTACGTCGCCGGCTCCAACCTCGGCGTCTTCATCGTCGACGCCAGCGATCCGACGCGGCCGGTGCTGGCCGACCGCGGCGCCGGGCGGCCGAATCCCGTTCCGGTCGGTGAGCTGGGCGGCTTCCGGGTGGGGCCGATCTTCGCGGTCGGCAACCTGCTGGTGCTCACCAGCATGGACGTGGCGTTCGGCTACGCGACCCTCGACATCTCCGACCCCCTCAACCCCGAGCTCCTCGACTACGTCAACCGCGGCCTCACCCACTACTACGCCACCAGCTTCAACGGGAACCGCATCGTCTCGTCCGTGCGCGGGGCGGGCGCGCGCATGGCGATCCACTCCACCGACGATCCCACCGCCATCGAGCTCGTCAACGACGGGCTGGTCATCGACGAGCAGCTCTACAACGCCACCCAGGACCAGTTCGTGATCCAGGGCTGCCAGGAGGAGATCGTCAAGGTCGACGTCTCGAACCCGGCCCAGTACCGGATCGTGGGGCGCGGCTCGCTCGGCGTCGAGCACGCCGACCACGGCCAGGTCACGCCGATGGGGAACCTGGTCTACGTCGGCAACGACCACGGCACCGGCAGCGGCTGGATCGTCCACGACACGTCGCCGGACACCCACCCGCCGGTGGTGACGATGGTGAGCCCACCCGACGGCGCGACCGGCCAGGCGCTCACCAGCCGCGTGGGGATCACGCTCTCCGACGCCGCCGAGCTCGCGAGCGTGAACGACACCACCTTCGTGGTGCGTCCGGTGGGCGGCGCGCCGCTCGCGGGGCGCTACACGGTCCACAACACGCTGGCGAACTTCCAGGCCGACGAGCCGCTCGCGCCGGCCACGCGCTACGAGGTGGTGGTGCGCGCCGGCGGCATCGCCGACTGGGCCGGCAACCTGCTCGCGGACGAGGTGGTCACCCACTTCGAGACCGCGGTCGCGAGCGCCGCGCCGCCCGCCGGCGTCGCCGGGCTGGTGGGCCGGTGGCGCCTCGACGAGCCCGCCGGCGAGGTCATCGCCCGCGACTTCTCGGGCCACGCCGCCAACGGCGCGCTGCTCGGCGACGCGCGCCTGGGCGGCGGCGTGCTGAGCCTCGACGGCGAGGGCGACACGGTGCGGATCGACGGCACCGGGCTCGCGTTCGACGGCGACCTCTCGGTGGCGCTGTGGGTCCGCACGACCTCCACCAGCACCCGCGGCACCGACGTGCCCGAGGAGTGGTGGCGGGGCGAGTGGCTGGTCGACCGCCACCGCGGCCCCGGCGGGCGCGGCTGGGCGATCACCAATCACTTCGGCAAGGCCACGTTCTACGTGAACCGCGACGATGAGACCCTCGTCTCCACCACGCGCATCGACGACGGCGCGTGGCACCACCTCGCCGTCACGCGGCGCGCGGCCGACGGCGCCCGGCGCCTCTACGTCGACGGCCGCCTCGAGGGAGAGGCGCGCTCCGGGAACACCGACACCATCTACACGCGCCCGTCGCTCTACCTGGGCTCGAGCTCGGGCGTGTCGCAGTTCGCGCGCGGCGAGCTGCGCGACGTGCGCGTCTACGCGCGGGTCCTCGGTCCCAAGGGGGTGGCGGGGGTGATGGAGGGCCGCGCCGAGGCGGGTGAGCCGCTCGCGATCACCCTCGCCGAGACCTCGTCGAGCGCCGTCGGCGGCGAGGCTCGCTTCACCGCCGACGTGAGCGGCGCCCGCAAACCGCGCGTGTCGTGGGACTTCGGCGACGGCAGCCCGGCCACCGAGGCGCGCGCCACCACCGAGGCGACCCACACCTACGCGGCCCCCGGCCATTACGAGGTCGTGGTCACGGTCACCGACGGCGAGCGCGAGGTGCGCTCGACCTTCGCCCACACCGTGCACCGCGCGCTCCCGGCGGCGCCGCCGACCACCTCGTCGACGCTCGCCTACGACGCGCGCCGCGAGCGGGTGTGGGTGGTCAACCCCGACCAGGACAGCGTCACGGCGCTCGCCGCGAGCGGCCATCCGAGCGTGCTCTTCGAGGTGCCCGTGGGCCGGCACCCGCGCACCCTCGCGGTGGCGGGCGACGGCGCCGTGTGGGTGGCGTGCCAGGACGACGACCGCGTGGTGGTGCTCGACGGCGAGCGCGGCGCGACCCGCGCGAGCGCGGCGCTGCCGCGCGGCTCGCAGCCCTTCGCCATCGCGGCCGACCCGGCGGGGACGACGCTCTACGTGACGCTCTTCGCGACCGGCGAGGTGGCCGCGATCGACGCGCGCACCCGCGAGATCCGCTGGCGCGCCGCGGCCGGTCCCAAGCCGCGCGGCCTCGCGGTCGCGCCCGACGGCGCGCGCCTCTACGTGTCGCGTTTCGTGTCGCCCGTCGAGCGCGGCGAGCTGCGCACCGTGGCGGCGCGCGACGGGCGCGTCGAGGGCGTCATC
>CAYMQR010000520.1:0-3982 GCA_964392195.1 uncultured bacterium
AGGAGGCGTTCCTCGCCATCCTGCAGGTGGAGGGCAAGTAGATGCAGGGCGGACTGAACTGGGAACTCATCGCGCTCGTGGCCGGCGCCGCGTCGGCCCTCGTCATCGGCTGGGACGCGGCGCTGCGCAAGGGGCCGCGCTCGGACGGCGTGAAGGGCATCCTCGAGATCGCCTGGCCGGTGCTCTTCGTGGCGATCATGGGCATGCTCCTCAAGTTCACGGACTTCGCGGCGGTGCTGCTCGTCGCGGCCGTCGCGACGGGCCTCATCTGGCTCGTGGACCGCAGGGTCTTCGCGCCCCGTCGCGCGGCGGATGTCGCCGAGCCGGTGGTGGTCGACATGGCGCGGGCCTTCTTCCCGGTCATCGTCGTCGTCTTCCTCATCCGCTCCTTCTGGGTCGAGCCCTTCAAGATCCCCTCGGGCTCGATGAAGCCCACGCTCCTGGTGGGCGACTTCATCCTCGTGAACAAGTACACCTACGGGGTGCGCCTGCCGGTGCTCAACCGCAAGATCGTCGAGGTGGGCGAGGTGAAGCGCGGGGACGTGGTCGTGTTCCGCTATCCCCTCGACCCGAGCGTCGACTACATCAAGCGCGTCGTGGGCGTGCCCGGGGACAAGGTGCAGTACCGCGGCAAGCTCCTCGCCGTGAACGGCCAGCAGGTGCCGGTCGAGCCCGCAGGCCACTACACGGACGCCGAGCTCAACTTCCTGCGCCTGCCGATGTTCAGCGAGAAGCTCGGCGCGAAGGCCCACCAGATGCTCGTGATCCCCTCCGAGCCGCCCCTGAACCTCGCGCAGGTCCGGCAGTTTCCGCACCGCGACAATTGCGAATACAATGACGACGGTTTCACGTGCACGGTTCCGCCCGGCCACTATTTCATGATGGGCGACAACCGGGACCAGAGCGCCGACAGCCGTTACTGGGGCTTCGTCCCGGACGACCACATCAAGGGCCGCGCCTTCCTCGTCTGGATGAACTTCGGGGACTTCAAGCGGATCGGCAACGGCATCGAATAGGCGCCGGCGGCACGGGCGCACCGACGAGGCAGCGGAGGCTTCATGATTTCGAGACAGCGCGGCATCACGCTCACCAACGCGATCATCGGGATGATCCTGCTCGCGCTCATCGGCCTGTTCGCCGCGAAGCTGACGCCCGCCTACATCGAGTACTTCGCCGTCCAGAAGATCCTGAAGACGATGGAGAACAACGGCGAGACCAAGGGCAGCGTGACCGAGATCCGCAACGCCTTCGCCCGCCGCAACACCATCGAGAACGTTCAGGCCGTCTCGCCCAACGACCTCGAGATCACGAAGGACGGCGGCGAGGTGGTCGTGACCGCCGCGTGGTCCGTCAAGGTGCCGGTCGTCGGGAACTTCAGCGCGTGCCTCGACTTCACGGTGTCCACCGCGAAGTAGCTTCCCGCGCCTTCCCGTGGCCAAGCGCGCGGCATCCCGCGATCCCGCGCCGCTCCAGCGCCGCCTCGGTCACGACTTCGCCGACGCCCGGCTCCTCGACCAGGCCCTCACGCACCGCAGCTACGCCGGCGAGCACAACGAGCGCCTGGAGTTCCTCGGCGACAGCCTGCTGGGCTGCGTCATCGCCATCCTTTTGTACGAGCGCTATCCCGGCCTGCCCGAGGGCGACCTGTCGCGGCTGCGCGCCGCCCTCGTGAACCAGGCCTCGCTCTTCGAGGTCGCGCAGGGCCTCGACCTGGGCGAGAGCCTCCGGCTCGGGGAGGGCGAGCTCAAGAGCGGCGGCTTCCGCCGCCCCTCCATCCTCGCCGACGCCCTCGAGGCGATCCTGGGCGCGGTCTACCTCGACGCGGGCTTCGACGCGGTGCGCTCGGTCATCGCGCGGCTCTTCGTCTCGAAACTCGACGCCGCGGGCACGGCGCCGCCCGGCAAGGACCCGAAGACGGCCCTCCAGGAGCTGCTGCAGGGCCGGCGCCTGCCCCTGCCGCGCTACACGGTGCTGCAGGTCGGGGGCGAGGCGCACCAGCAGACCTTCCGCGTCGAATGCCGCGTGGACGAGCTCGCCATCGTCCAGACCGGCGAGGGCACGAGCCGGCGCGCCGCGGAGCAGCAGGCCGCGCAGGGCGCGCTCGCCGCGCTCGGAGGCAGGCCGTGAGCGAGGCGCCCGGGCGCTCCGGGACCGTGGCCATCGTCGGCCGGCCCAACGTGGGCAAGTCGACGCTCCTCAACCGGCTCGTGGGCGCGCACGTGTCGATCACCTCGCGCAAGGCCCAGACCACCCGCCACCGCATCCTGGGCATCCGCAACGACGCGGGCGCGCAGCTCGTGTTCGTCGATACGCCCGGCTTCCAGAAGCGCTTCGACAACGCGCTCAACCGCGCCATGAACAAGTCGGTGACGGGAACGCTCGCGTCGGTGGACGCGATCGTGCTGGTCGTCGAGGCGTGGGACTGGGACGAGCGCGACGACCTGCTGCTCGGGCTCCTGCCCCCGGGCGTTCCGGTGGTGCTCGCGCTCAACAAGGTCGATCGCGTGAAGGACCGGGGCAAGCTCGCGCAGCTGCTCGCCGCCTGCGCCGCGAAGCGCGACTTCGCCGCCCTCGTGCCGGTGAGCGCGGAGAAGGGCACGCAGGTCGACGCGCTCGCCGCGGAGGTCGCGAAGCTCCTCCCGCAGGCCGAGCCGGCCTACGGCCCCGACGACATCACGGACCGCCCGGAGCGCTTCCTCGCCGCCGAGCTCGTGCGCGAGAAGCTCTTCCGGCTGCTGGGCGACGAGCTGCCGTACACCTCGGCGGTCGTGATCGACTCGTTCGAGCAGGAAGGCGACCTGCGCCGCATCCGGGCGACCATCTTCGTCGACCGCGAGGGCCACAAGGCCATCGTGATCGGCGAGAAGGGGGCGACGCTCAAGCGCATCGGCACGGAGGCGCGCCTCGCGATGCAGGAGCTCTTCGGTGCGAAGGTCTTCCTGGAGCTGTGGGTGAAGGTGAAGAGCGGCTGGGCCGACAACGAGGCCATCGTGCGCGAGTGGGGCCACGGGTGAGCGCGGCCGCCGGCGGCTCCCCGGATCGCGGTTACGTCCTGCACGCCTACCCCTATCGCGAGACGAGCCTCATCCTGCAGCTCTGGACCGAGCGCCACGGGCGGTTCGCGGCGGTCGCGAAGGGCGCGCGGCGGCCCAAGAGCGCCCAGCGCGGCATCCTCGTCCCGTTCCAGCCCCTTTCCCTCGCGTGGTTCGGCCGCGGCGAGGTGAAGACGCTCAAGGCCGCGGAGCCCGCCGGGCCCGCGCTGCCGCTCCTGGGGCCGGCGCTCCTGTCCGCCTTCTACCTGAACGAGCTGCTGCTCAAGCTCACCCACCGCGACGACCCGCACGAGTCCCTCTGGGCCGCCTACGACGAGGCGGTCGGCTCGCTGCGGGCGATCGCGCGCCGGGCGGTCGGCGTGCCGGGCCTGGTGGCGGCCGAGCCGGGCCTCGCGGAGCCGCGCGCGGTCGAGCCGGTGCTGCGGCGCTTCGAGCTCGCGATGCTGCGCGAGCTGGGCTTCGCCGTGGAGCTGCAGCGCGACGCGGGCGGCCTCGCCGTCGACCCCGGCCGGGCCTACTGGTACGTCCTCGAGCGCGGGCCGGTGCCCGCCGCCGGGGGGGGCGAGCGGGCCGATGCAGTAAGATTGTCGGGCCTCACGCTGCAGCATCTCGACCGCGGGCAGTTCGACGATCCGCGCACGGCACCCGAGGCCAAGAACCTCATGCGAATGCTCATCCACCACTGCCTGAACGGCCAGGAGCTCGCCACGCGCGCCCTGGTGCGTGACCTGCAACGCCTCGAGGACGCGGCATGATCGAGCTGGGCGTCAACATCGACCACATCGCGACCGTCCGCCAGGCGAGGCGCACCTACGAGCCCGACCCGGTCTGGGCCGCCGTCGAGGCGCACCTGGGCGGCGCGGACGGCATCACGGTGCACCTGCGCGAGGACCGCCGCCACATCCAGGACGAGGACGTGCGGCGCCTGC
>CAYMQR010000521.1:0-3956 GCA_964392195.1 uncultured bacterium
CGCCGCGAGCGCCAGCAGCGCGGTCGCGCTCGAGCCGATCATCACCCACCGCCAGCCGACCAGCGGCGTGACGAGGTAGCCCGCCACCGCCGCGAGCGCGACGCCCACCGGCTCGCCCGACTGCAGGAACGCCGAGCCGCGCCCGCGCATGTGGCGGCCGATCGCCTCGGCCACCAGCGCGTGACCGATGGCCCACTCACCGCCCACGCCGAGACCGACCAGCCCGCGGCCGATCAGGAACACGGTGATGTTCGGCGCCAGCCCGGCGACCAGCGAGCCCAGCGAGTAGAGCAGGATCGTGCTCGCGAGCATCGTGCGCTTGCCGATCCGGTCGGCGAGCGCGCCAGCGACGATTCCGCCCAGCCCGGAGGTGCCGAGCGCCACGCCGAGCATCCACGCCTCGGTGCCGTGGGTGAGGTGCAGGTCTCGACCGACGTGCTCCTTCAGGAACCCGAGCAGCACCAGGTCGTAGAAGTCGAAGGTCCAGCCGAAGAACGCGAACAGGAAGATCTTGAGCGGGAACGGGCGGTCGTCGAGCTGCTGCGCGTCGACGGCGATGGTCATCGGCGCCTCGCGGGAAGAGTGTTCGGCTGGAGGTGGCCCGCGAGCGGGAGCCGGGTGTCCTTCATGAGCTCGAGGCGCGCCGCCGCGCCGCCGGCAGCCCGTCGTGCGGGCCGAGCGGGCGCTCGGGTGCGTCGCTCCACCACTTGTCGCCGATCTGCGCCTTGCGCTCGGGGTTGAGCGGGTAGATCAGGCGGTTGTCGGGCCGCGTGCGGTCGCCGACGACGAGCAGCCGCGCCGGCGCGTCGGAGTCGTTGATGAACGTGTGGCAGATCCCCGTGCCGGCGGGAAAGCCCACGGCGTCGCCCGGTCCGAGGTGGTACGTCTCGCCGTCGATCCACGCATCCACGGAGCCGTCGAGCACGTAGACGAACTCGTCCTCGGTGCTCTCGGCGTGCGGATACGAGAGCCTGCGCCCGGGCGGGAGCTCCTCGTGGTGGATGCCGATCCGACCCAGGCCGAACGCGCGTCCGAACGGCGAGCCGATGCTGTGCAGCTCGTCGCTGTCCGGATAGTTCCAGGCCTCGTCGTCCTGGATCTCTCGCCAGTGCTTGATGAAAGGTGGTCGCTCGCTCATCCCGTCTCCTTTACCCCCGGCCTCGCTCGGTCCAGCTCGCGGAACCACTCCAACCACGCCTCGACATCGGACGCAATGACCGGCGCGCGCCGCGAGCCAGCTCCGATCCACCCGGCGAGGGCGGCGGCGGTCTCGCTCACCGGCCGCTTCGGATGGGCGACGCGGGTGAGGTGGTGGACGAGCTTGAGCGCGCGGAACGGGCTCAGCCAGGCGAAGAAGCGGCCTCGGAAGCTCGCGAGGCTGGCCGCGTTGGCGCGCATGCCTTCGAGCGCCTCCTCGAATCCCTCCGCAGCGAGGAAGCCCTGGGTTTCCGCCGGCAGCCCGGCGAGCGGGTCGGCGGCGCGGTCCGCCCACCACTCCTCGATCCGGCCGATCAGCTCGGCGAGACACCGGTACACGCGCGCGTCGTACGCGAGGAACTCGCGCTCGCCGGTGCGTAGCCAGTCGCGCACGGCGCGTCCGGTTCCGAAGGGCACGCGATCCGACTCCCGCGCCGAGGGATACACGGTGGTGGTGCGGACCTCGCCCACGGCGCCGTGCTCGACGAGCTTCTGCAGGAAGTAGAAGTCCTCACCCGCCTTGCGCCGGTTCATCCCGCCGTGGATCGCGTACGAGCATGCGCGCGCCGCCATGCTCGACCCCACGGTCTGGACCGCGCTCGGATGGCCGGCGAGGGCGAGCCCGCGGACGTGGCAGCGCAGGAAGAGCTCGTAGCCGGCGATCGCCGCGCGATGCCGCGGGTCGACGACGGCGCCGAGCTCGTGCTCGAAGGCGATGGCCGCGGCGTCGGCCGCCGGGTTCCGCTCGAACCAGCCCGCGATCTCCGCGAGGTAGCTCGGCGCCACCGTGCAGTCCGCGTCCAGGCAGGCGATCACGCCGCCACGGCCCGCTCCGACCGACTCGAGGCGCGCCGCGGCCTCGTCCATGCCGAGCTTCCGCGCCAGGCCGACCCCCGCGTGGCGCGGCTCGAGCTCGAGCTCCTCGACGACGTGCACTCGCAGCCGATCCTCGCCGAGGGCCGCCGCGAATCCTCGCGCCTTCGCGGCATCGGCGGCGCAGCGGGCGCGGACCTCCGGCGAGTCGTCCCGCGACGCGTTGACGACGACGATCACCTCTACCGCGCGCGGCGGCCGCGTCGCGCCCGCCAGCGACGCGAGCGTCACGTCGAGCGCCGGCTCGTCCTTGCACGGGATCACCACCACGAGGCGCAGGTCGGGCGCCGGCGCCGCCTCGATCCGGGGTCGGAAACCCGGCTGCTTTCGCAGATACTCGGCGATCGGGGTGTGACGCGCCATGGCGAGCCGAACCGTTCCACTACTCGTGCGCAGCGATCCGAGCTGGCTCGCGGCGGTGCTCGCCGACCTCGACGGCTTCCTCGCCGATCACGCGAACTGCGAGCGCAAGGCCTCGGTCCAGGCGATGAGCTTCGTGGTCAAGTTCCCGGACCGCACGCGCATCCTGCCACCGCTGATCCGCCTCGCCCAGGAGGAGCTCGCACACTTCGAGCAGGTCTACGCGCTCATGGAAGAGCGCGGGCTCACGCTGCGGCCGGACAGCAAGGACCGCTACGTGAACCCCATGCTCGAGGTGCTTCGCCACGGCCGCAACGAGCGCTTCCTCGACCGCATGCTGCTGGCGGGCGTGGTGGAGTCGCGGGCGGCGGAGCGGTTCGGCTTGCTCGCCGAGAGGCTCACCGACCCCGGGCTCGCGGGCGCCTACCGGACGTTCGCGGTCGGCGAGGCGGGCCACGCCGAGCTCTATCCCTCGCTCGCCGCCAAGTACTTCGGAGAGGACGAGATCCACGCCCGTCTCGTCGAGCTCGCCGAGCTCGAGGCCGGGGTCATCGCCTCCCTCGAGCCGCGCGCCACGCTCTACTGAGCGCGGCGCCGAGCGCGCCACCCACGCGTCACTGGATCTCCCAGCCCTCCGGCGAGGTGGAGGGCGGCGGGACGGGCGCGGGCGGGGGCTTCGGAGCCGGCGCCGGCGCTCGCGGCGCGGGCGGGGGGCTGACCACCGGCGCCGCAGGCGGCGGCGCGGGCACCGGCACCACGCTCGGGCTGGGCGCGGCCTCCATCGCCGCACCGCGGGGCGGACCGACCTCGGCGAAGTAGTAGTGGAAGGCGAGTCCGCCGAACAGGTTGCCGGTGGTGCTGGCACCCACGAAGTCGGGATCCGAGCCGACGTTGACCGCGAGGCCGATCTCGGTCGACAGGCTCAGGTTGGGCAGCCCCTCCAGGAAGAACTCGGCGCCGCCGATCGCGCCGAAGCTCCCCACCACGTGGTCCACGCCGGTGTCGTTGTACTTCACGTCGGCGTACGACACCCCGAAGAGACCGCCCGCGTACAGGTGCATGTTGGTCTCGTCGACCACGTTGGCGAGCAGCCGGCCCTCGAACGAGATGCCGAAGGTGTCGACGTTCTCGGTGACCTGGACGTCGTCCACCTCGAAGGCGTCGACCGAGCTGACGCCGAAGCCGGCGATCCCCTGGATGCCCCAGGTGGAATCGATCCAGTAGCGGCCGGAGACCCCGGCGCCGAGCCCCTGCTCGCCGGTCACCGGCGCGGCGCTGGCGGCGTTGAGCTGGAAGCCGAGACCGAAGCGCTGCGAGAGGTCCTTGGCGTGGGCGCTGGGCGCCATCGCCGGGACCGACGCGGCGGCCAGCGCGAGCACCGCCGAGAGCACGGACGATCTTCGATTCATGAGTCCCCCCTGCGAAAGGCGCGGTTTTCGTGGGGCCCCACCCCCGAGCCGACTCGACCAGCTCGTCGACGCGCCTCTGGCGCTCGCCTTTTTCAGCAGCCTGTTAGGCACGGCTCG
>CAYMQR010000522.1:0-2381 GCA_964392195.1 uncultured bacterium
CCGGTCGGCCTCACCGAGTGGATGACGCTGATGCGCGCCCTCGCGCTCGGGCTGCACCACTCGAGCCTGACCGGCTTCTATCACGCGGCGCGCTCGATCCTGATCCACAGTGAGGCCCACTTCGACGCCTTCGATCAGGCGTTCGGCGTGGTGTTCCAGGGGCTCGAGGCGACCGCGCTCGAGATCACCGACGACCTCCTCGAGTGGCTCAAGGACCCCAAGCGCTTCGACCTCAGCGCCGAGCAGCTCGCGCAGATCGAGAAGCTCGGCCTCGACGAGCTGATCCGGCTCTTCGAGGAGCGGCTGAAGGAGCAGAAGGAGCGCCACGACGGCGGCAACAAGTGGATCGGCACGGGCGGCACCAGCGCCTTCGGCCACAGCGGCCAGCACCCGGGTGGCCTGCGGGTGGGCGGCGAGGGCGGCGGGCGCTCGGCGATGCAGATCGCCGGCGAGCGCCGCTTCAAGAACTACCGCGCCGACCTGGTGCTCGACGTCCGCCAGATCGGCGCCGCGCTGCGCCGCCTTCGCGAGCTGACCCGCGAGGGCACAAGGGAAGAGCTCGACCTCGACGGCACCATCGACCAGACCTGCAAGAACGCCGGCGAGCTCGAGGTGGTGATGCGCGCCGCGCGCCGCAACAACGTGCGCGTCGTGCTGCTCCTCGACGTGGGCGGCTCGATGACGCCCCACGCGCGCACCGTGAGCCGCCTGCTCACCGCCGCCAAGCAGGCCCACCACCTGCGCGAGCTGCGGCTCTACTACTTCCACAACTGCGTCTACGACAAGCTCTACCTCGACGCCTCGTTCCGCGAGGGCATTCCCGTCGAGGAGCTAATCCACACCACCCAGCGCAGCTACAAGCTGATCCTCGTCGGTGACGCGCTCATGCACCCGGCCGAGCTCCTCGAGCCGGGCGGCGCGATCTACTACAGCCACCGCAACGCCCACCCGGGCATCTACTGGCTGAAGGCGCTCGCCGACCACTTCCAGCGCACCCTGTGGCTCAACCCCGAGCCGGTCCAGTACTGGGACCAGCCCACGATCCGCCTCGTCTCCAACCTGTTCCCGATGTACGCGCTCACCCTCGAGGGGCTCTCCGAGGGCATCCGCGAGCTGGTCGCGGGGAAGGGCCAGAGCTCGGGGATCGCTGCGGCCAAGCGCCTCCAGGAGGCGACGCTCGGGCGCCCGCTGAAGCGCGACCCGTGGCTCGATCGGTGGACCTCGTGACGTCGCTCGCCCCGGCATCCTCGCCGCTCCTGCTCGCGCCCCTGAGCCGCCTGGCGCGAGGGGCCACGGAGCAAGCCTCGCGCCTCGGGCCGGTCGTACCGCGCCGTGCCCAGGAATACTCGGCGCGCTTCACCGAGCCATGGCACATCCGCACGCTGATCGTGCCGATGCCGGGTGGCGGGGACGTCGAGCTCCTGTTCGCGAACCTGATCGTGGGCCGGATCGGTGTGGCGGGCTTCGACGACGAGCCGCTGCGCGCCCCCGAGGACGCGCCGCGCGATGAGGGCCACCTCGCGCTCCTGGTGCTCGGCCGCGACGCGTGCGTCGCCGAGTCGCTGCCGTTCTCGCGCGCCGAGCACAGCCGCGCCATCGACGGCGGCGTCCGCGTCGAGGTGCCCGGCTCGTTCACCTGCGAGATCACGGGTCGGTGGCCGGACTACCACCAGCGCATCACCGTCCCCCGCCTCGAGCTCGAGATCGAGCTCGGCGCCCGCTGCCTGCCGCCCGTGCGGTGGTGGGCGTTCGCACCGCGCGCGTACCAGCACCACTCGGGCTTCGGGGACGCGTCGGGCTCGGTGGTGCTGCGCGGGGTCCGCACGGCGATCCGCCATCCGGTGTCGCTCGAGCCCGCCACCGGCAGGAACCTGCTGGGGGCGCCGGGAGCGCCGCGCATCCCGGCCACGCTCTTCCACTACCAGCTCGGTACGTTCCCGGGCGCCGGCACGTTCGCGCTCGGCTGCTTCCGCCTCGGCGTCGTGGAGCCGTTTCGCGCGGGCGAGGTGGTGCTGCCCGACGGGCGCCACGAACGCGTCCACGACTGGGACATGAATGTCGACGAGACGACCTGGATCACCGCCCGCGCCGGCGGCGCCATCGAGGTGCCCTCCCGCTGGACCGTGCGCGCGCGCGGCGAGCACGTCCGCCTCGAGTACGCGGCGGTGCGCGAGTGGCCAGCGGTGGCCGGCGTCGGACGGCTCACCTCGAGCGGCGCGCGCATCCGCGGCCGCATCGTCGCGGCGGCGCACGGCGCCGTCGACCTCGACGGCGTGGTCTACGAAGAGCACCTCGCCGCGCCCGGCGTCACGACCCGGAGCTGATCGCCGCTCTTCGTCCGCGCTCACGCACGCGGAAGACCGCCAGCGCACTTCCGACGC
>CAYMQR010000522.1:2481-3954 GCA_964392195.1 uncultured bacterium
GCCGATCCCCCGGGACCGGGCTGGTCCCGAGGCGCCAGCGAGGGGCGAGACGGTCCGTGCCCCGGGACCACCGCAACGGGGAAAGACCCGCGATTTCGAGGGCCTGCCTCGGGTCCGCAGGCGAATTTCGCGGCATCCGTCTTGCTCATTCGGGCTCCGTTTCCCGATCCCCGAGCGGTGGAGGCCCCCGATGCTCTTCGGCGCGTATTCGACCGATGGATTCTTCGACGAGCTGTTCGAGCCCGACGGCAAGCCCCGCCCCGGCGCCGAGCCCCTGGTGCGCAAGATCGAGTCGCTGTCATCCGGCGAGCTGCTCCGCCGCCAGCAGGACGCCGAGCGCACGCTGCTCCAGCTCGGCATCACCTTCAACGTCTACGGCGACGGCGGCGGCATCGAGCGGATCTTCCCGTTCGACGTGATCCCGCGGATCGTGTCCGCCACCGAGTGGGACCGCCTCGAGGCGGGCCTCAAGCAGCGCGTCCTCGCGCTCAACATGTTCATCGACGACGTCTACCACGAGCAGCGCATCGTGAAGGACGGCGTTGTGCCCGAGGAGATCCTGATGTCGTCGGGCGCCTACCGCCCGCAGTGCCACGGCCTCAAGCCGCCGCGCGGCGTGTGGTGCCACATCAACGGCGCGGACCTGGTGCGCGACCGCGACGGCCAGTTCTACGTCCTCGAGGACAACCTGCGCTGCCCGTCGGGCGTGTCGTACGTCCTCGAGAACCGCTACGTGATGAAGAAGACCTTCCCGGAGGTCTTCGAGGCGTCGAGCGTGCGGCCGGTGGTCGACTACCCGAGCCGCCTCCTCGACATGTTGCAGTCGCTGGCGCCGGTGACCGTGACGCAGCCCAAGGTGGTGGTGCTGACGCCCGGCATCTACAACTCGGCCTACTTCGAGCACTCGTTCCTCGCCCAGCAGATGGGTGTCGAGCTGGTCGAGGGCCGCGACCTGCTGGTCTCGGGCGGCCTCGTGCGGGTGCGCACCACGCAGGGGCTCGAGCGCGTCGACGTCATCTACCGCCGCGTCGACGACGACTTCATCGACCCCGACGTGTTCCGGTCGGACTCGATGCTCGGCGTTCCCGGCCTCATGGACGTCTATCGCGCCGGCCGCGTCGCGCTCGCCAACGCGCCGGGCACCGGCGTCGCCGACGACAAGGTGATCTACGCCTACGTGCCCAAGATCATCCGCTACTACCTCGGCGAGGACGCGATCGTCCCCAACGTGCCCACCTACGTGTGCGCGGACCCGTCCGACCAGGCGTACGTCCTCGACCACCTCGAGGCGCTGGTGGTGAAGACCGCCGGCGGCTCGGGCGGCTACGGCATGCTCGTCGGGCCGGCCGCGAGCGCCAAGGAGCGCGCCGCGTTCGCCGAGCGCATCAAGGAGAAGCCGCGCGAATACATCGCGCAGCCGGCGCTCGCGCTGTCGCGGGTGCCGTCGATCGTCGACGGCGGCTTCGAGGGGCG
>CAYMQR010000523.1:0-3944 GCA_964392195.1 uncultured bacterium
TTGCCCGCATGTTGTGGCGCGGTGCCGGTGAAATCCACGGTGGCGCGGCGCCCACCGAGGACTACGGCGACCACCCGGGCAACATCGGCATCTTCATCACCGAGGTCGCGTGGTGGTCGACGCGCCCGGCGTGGTTCCTGATCTGGAGCGGCGTCTTCGAGCGCCACCCCAAGCTCAAGTTCGTGATCACCGAGCTCGGCGCGTCGTGGGTGCCCGAGCTCAAGGCGCTCATGGACCAGCGCTTCGAGGCCAACCACTTCACCGCCAAGCTCGCGCCGTACCGCACCGAGCTCAAGATGAAGCCGAGCGAGTACTTCGACCGCAACATCTGGGTGGGCGCCTCGGTGACCAGCCGCGTCGACGTGGAGATGCGCCACAAGATCGGCGTCGACCGCATGATGTGGGGCAGCGATTTCCCGCACCCGGAGGGTGCGTGGCCCTACACGCGCAAGTTCATGGCCGAGTCGTTCCACGACATCCCCGACGCCGACGTGCGCCAGATGCTCGGGCTCAACGCGGCCAAGGTGTACGGCTTCGACGTCGAGGCGCTGGCACCGCTGGTCGCCAGGATCGGCCCGCGCGCCGAGGACCTGAGCCTCCCCGCCGCCGAGCGCCGCGTGGCGTCCGCTGGCTGAACGGTTGCGCTGGCGCGCCGTTCGTCGTCCAATCCGCCGTCCCACGATCCGAGGAGACCGATACCCATGGCCTTCCTGCGTTACGCGAAATCCAACGAGCAGCTCGCCGCGGCCCGCGCCGCGGGTCCGGGCTTCCTGCGCAGCGAGGTGCGCTCGATCCGCGCCATCTACGAGACCGACCCCGAGCTGATCGCCGCGCTGCTGCCGCGCCCGCTAGAGCCCGCGGCGCGCCCCGAGGTGCACGTGATCGTCAGCGACGTCACGATCCACCTGCCCGGCGAGATGACGTTCCCGCTCGGCGCGGGGACGTTCGGCGTGACGTGCCGCTGCGACGGCGTCGACGGCCTCTACCCGATCACCATGCCCATGACGACCGAGGGCGCGGTGGTGGCGGGCCGCGAGATCTACGGCGAGCCCAAGAAACTCGCCGACGTCACCCTCACCGAGGAGGACGGCGTCCACGTGGGGCGGATCACCCGCATGGGGATCACCTACGTCGAGCTGCGCGGGCGGGCGCTGCGGGAGCAGAAGCCGACCGACCGCACCGACCGCGCGTACACGTTCAAGGTGCTTCCCTCGCCGCCGCCGGCGCAGGGCTTCGACGTCGACCCCCTGCTGTGCGAGCTGGAGTGGAAGCTCAAGATGTCCAGTAGCACGGTGCTCGACGGCGAGGTGATCCTGTCGGACTCGCCGTTCGATCCGGTCGCCGACCTGCCGGTGCGCAAGGTGGTGGCGCTCGAGCTCGAGGTCAGCGACGTCGAGTCGGGCGGCAAGGTGCTGAAGCCAGTGAAGGGCGAGTGGCTGCTGCCCTTCCTGCACCAGCGCTACGACGACCCGATGTTCGCCGGGCTCGAGGTGGCGGTGGCGTCCGAGAGGGCGGCATGAAGGACTTCGCCGGCAAGGTCGCGGTGATCACGGGCGGCGCGAGCGGCATCGGCCGCGCCATCGGCGAGCGCCTGGCGCGGGAAGGGGTCAAGCTGGTGCTCGCGGACGTCGAGCCGACGGCGCTCGAGCGCACGGTCGCGGAGCTGCGCGCCGCGGGCGTCGAGGCCACCGGCGTGGTGACCGACGTGCGCAAGCCCGCCGCGCTCGAGGCGCTCGCCGAGAAGACCCTCTCCACCTACGGCGGCGTGCACCTGGTGTTCAACAATGCCGGCGTCGGCACCGACGAGACCCGCCAGATGCTCTGGCAGTCGCCCGAGAACGACTGGCGGTGGGTCCTCGACGTCAACCTCTTCGGCGTGCTCAACGGCATCAAGACGTTCGTGCCGATCCTGCTCGAGCGCGGTGAGGAGGCGCACGTCGTCAACACGTCCTCCGGCAACGGCGGGCTCTTCCCGCTGCCGACCACGCCGATCTACGCGGCGGTGAAGGCGGCGGTCACGTGCGTGTCGGAGGTGCTGCACGCCCAGCTCCTCATGACCGGCGCGCCGGTCAAGGCGAGTGTCCTCTTCCCGGGGCCGCACCTGGTGCGCACCAACATCTTCACCGCGCACCGCAACCGGCCCGCCGACGCGCCCTACGAGAGGGAGCCGGACGCGCCACCGCCGACCTTCGACGAGATCAAGGTGATGATCGAGGCCGCCGGGTTGCCGTTCGCGGTGACCGAGCCCGCCGAGGTCGCCGAGCTCGCGTTCCAGGGCCTCCGCGAGGACCGCTTCTGGCTGATCCCGGCGAGCGAGGACAACGACGCGCGGGTCCGCGAGCGGATGGAAGGGATCCTCGCCCGCGAGAACCCGCCGCTCAAGTTCATGTGAAGCGGCTCGGCGCGCTCTTCGTCGCGGCGGTGCTGCTCGCCGCGGGCTGCGGCTCGGACGGCGGCGGCTCGATCGAGGTCTCGGGCGCCAGGCTCGTCCCCGAGCCGCAGAACGTGCTGAGCGCGGTCGTCACGTTCCAGACCAGCGACGAGGCGCACCCGCGGGTGTGGGTGAGCGGGCCGCGCGGGCGCTTCGAGGTGCCCGACTCGGGCTGGCTGGGCGAGCGCGAGGGGCGTTCGCACGAGGTGCTCGTGCTCGGGCTCACGCCGGAGACGGCGTACCAGGTGGAGATCGGCGGCGCCGGCGTGCGCGCCGATCGCTCGCTCGCGTTCACTACCGTGGCTGCGCCGCCCGGGCTGCCCACGCTCGAGGTCCGGACCCGCGACGCCGAGCGGATCCAGCCCGGCGTCACGCTGATCGGGATCAGCGGACCCGAGCCCGGCTGGATCGCCGCCTACGACGACGAGGGGCGGCCCGTCTGGTACCACCGGCCGGATCCGCCGGTGATCGTGACCCACGTGCAGCGGCTCAGGAACGGCCACCTCGCGTACGTCGCCGGCACCAACTGGGAGCGGATCCGCGAGATCGACGTGCGCGGCCGCACCGTGCGCGAGTGGGACGCCCGCGCGATGGGCCTCGACACCCTCCACCACGACTTCGACGAGCTTCCCGACGGCCACCTGCTGGCGCAGACCACCAACCTGGTGCCGGTCGGCGGGTTTCCGCCCGGCGGCCAGGGCGGCGGCCCCAACACCCTCGAGCTGGTCGCCGACTCGCTCCTCGAGCTCGACGACGACGCGCGCGTCGTCCGGCGCTGGCCGATGCTCGAGACCTTGGCGCCGCACCGCATCCTGCTCGACGCGCTCTTCCCGTACTGGAACGACTGGTATCCCGGCTCGTCGCTGGTGCGCGGCTGGTGCCACCTCAACAACGTCACCTACCTGCCGGACACCGACGGCGTGCTGCTCAGCGCCCTCAACCAGCGCTTGGTGTTCGAGATGGGGCTCGCTGACGGGCGGCTGCGCTGGGTGCTCGGCCAGGACGACCCGCGTACCACCGAGGACGACGACTGGCCGTACCTCACCCTCGAGGAGGGAGGGCGCTACACCGCGCGCCAGCACGACGTGGAGCGGCTGCCCGACGGCGACATCCTCGTCTACGACAACGCCATCGACACGCTCGAGAGCCGCTGCGTCCGCTACCGGATCGATTCCGAGCGGCGCACCGCGCGCCAGGTGTGGGAGTTCATCGACCCCGAGCTCTCGCCGCCCGCGTTCTCGCTGGTGGCGGGCGATTGCGACGGGCTCGCGAACGGCCACATCCTGGTGTGGGACCCGATGGCGACCGCCGGGCTGCGCTCGCGGATCGCCGAGGTGGATCCCACCACCGACACCAAGGTGTGGGAGGCGTTCACCGCGCCGCTCGTCGGCGGCTTCGACGCCGAGCGCATCCAGAGCATCTACCCGTATTGAGCGGCGAGCTCGGAGGGGCACGCGCCGCGTGCCCGGCGATACGCCTCGTCACCCGCGTCGCCGGTCGCGCGGATCCCGGT
>CAYMQR010000524.1:0-3942 GCA_964392195.1 uncultured bacterium
CTCTTCCGCGAGGGGCTGACCTCGAAGGACAACGATCCCGAGACGGTGGAAGAAGTGCGCGTGCGGCTGGCGCGCCTCGGCTGGAACCTCCGCAACGGCGACGCGGGCGCCGCGCCGCCGTCGAGCTTCCGCCGCGAGCTCGAGCGGCTGCGCTTCGACAACCGCATGACGTTCATCGACACGATCCCCAAGCGCCATCGCGCGCAGTTCTACCGGCGCCTCCTCGACTTCGTGCCGGGCGCCTTGGTCTGGACCGGCGACGACTGGACCGACTTCGATCTGCTCGCGTCGAAAGAGATGCAGCGCGAGAAGGTGCTGTTCGCGCCCTCGCTCGCGAGCGCCGCGTAAACGTCGCGCCGCGAGCGCTCGTGGGACGGTTGACGTCCCTCGGACCATTCTGTATCTAAGGCCGGCTCGCGCGATTTCCTTGGGGGATCGTCTAGCGGCAGGACGCTGGGTTCTGGCCCCAGTAACCGAGGTTCGAATCCTCGTCCCCCAGCCGGATGCGGTATCCGTATCGAAGCACGATCGAAGAGCTTTTGCCTGAAACGAAGAGCGTCGAAGGGGTGGTCGCAGGTTCGCGGAAGGGAACGAAGCACCGAGTAAGAAAAAGGTCCCATCGTCTAGCGGTTAGGATGTCGGCCTCTCACGCCGGAGACACGGGTTCGAGTCCCGTTGGGATCACCACCAAACCAAGATCGAGTGGCTGCCTTCTTCGTGGAAGTCCCCACCCCTGGGTCGCGCGCACCGCGACCGGCCCCTCGATGCCGACCTGAAACGGGTCGGCGGCTTGCCCTGCCCGGGCGACGACGCAGCGTCGCCGCCCTCGCGGGGCTCGCCGTCCTCGTCCAGCTCGCCGGTCTCGGCGCGGCGCATGCGCGGGTCGACGCGCAGACGTTCCATCCCGTGTACGACGGCGAGGGGTGGATCGGCACGTCGTCCACGGCGACCCTCCCGCCGGGGGTCGTCGGCTTCGGGCTGTTCTTCAACTACGCGATGGACCCGATCCAGTCGCAGGTCGGTGTGGACGCCGCGTCCGCCAGCACCACCTCGGTCACCACCGACCTGGTCACCGTCGACCTCCTCGCCGCGATCGGCATCCTGCCGCGCTGGGACTTCGGCATCGACGTGCCGCTCTCGTCGATCCGCAACGTCGCGTTCGCCAAGGACCTCGACGAGTTCACGTTCGGCATCGGCGACGTCCGCCTCGGCACCAAGTTCACGCTGGTGGACCGCGCCGAGGAGGGCGCCGGGCTCGCGCTGCGCGGCGAGGTGACGATCCCGAGCGGCGACACCCGGAACTTCCTCGGCGAGGAGGGCGTGACGTTCACCCTGGCCGTGGTGGGTGACGCGAACCTCGGCCCTCTCGAGGCGGCGCTCGACCTCGGCTACCTGTTCCGCGACGAATCGGAAGGGCTCGGTGACGCCGGCACGCTGCGCGCCGCGCTCGCCTGGCCGATCGCGTCGCTGGCGCTCACGCCGGTCGTCGAGATCCGCGGCTCGTCCACCTTCGACGGTTTCTTCTCCGAGGAGCAGTCGAGCCCGTTCGAGGCCCTGGTCGGCACGCGATGGGTCGTCGGCGAGTCGTGGTTCGACGACCTCGGGCTCGCCAACCGGGGGATCGCGCTGACCACCGGCGTCGGGTTCGGGCTCAACGCCGGGATCGGCAGCCCGGAGGTCCGCGCGATCGTCGGGATCTCGCCGGTGGTGTCGCGCGGCGCGCCGCCCAGGACCGCGCCTGCCGCCCAGCCCGAGGCGGTGGTTCAGCCGGACGTGGAGGTCCAGCCCGAGCCGGACGACGACCGCGACCACGACGGCGTGGTCGACGAGGACGACGTCTGCCCGGGCCTGCCAGAGACCCGCAACAGCTACCTCGACGACGACGGCTGCCCGGACGAAGCGCAGGGTGCGCAGGGTGCCAGCGCGGCGCGAGCGGCTGCGCCCCGACCGGCGCCCGTGGCCGAAGCGCCGGTGCCCCGCGCCGCCGACTCGTTCCCGCCGATCCACTTCGACTCGTCGAGCGGTGACCTCGACGGCGAGGCGCGCTCCACGATCGAGCGCCTGAGCCGCGCGCTCAAGAGCGAACGCGGCCTCTCGGTGCGGCTCACCGGGCACTCGGATTCATCGGGCTCGGCGAGCGCCAACCAGCGGCTCTCCCGCGAGCGCGCCGAGCAGGTGCGCAAGGCGCTGCTGGCGCGCAGCGGGGTCGATCCACGCCGCGTGAAGGCCGAGGGACGCGGCGACCAGGAACCGGTGGCGAGCAACGCCGATCCAGCCGGCCGAGCCCGCAACCGGCGGGTCGAGATCGAGCTGGTCCGGCCCGAGTAGCCGGTCTCCTCGCGGTTGCGGCGCGCCTCGGGTCGGAGCGAGCGTAGGGCCGACGGATCCTCGTTCCGGAGCGCCGACCCATGAGCTCGAGCCGCACCGTTGCCGACTCCCAATCGGAGTTCCTGGTCGAGTCGGGCGACCTCCTCGACCGCATCAACGCTCGCCTGCTCACGCTCGCCGAGCTGCCTCCCGGCGCCAGCGCGCCGCCCGAGACCCTGAACGACATCTTCCGCGCCGCCCACAGCCTCAAGGGGCTGGCCGGGATGTTCGGCTTCCCGCTCGTCGCCGGGCTGAGCCACAAGCTCGAGAGCCTCCTGGACAGCCTGCGGCTGGGCCGGTTGCCGCTCGACCGAGACGTGATCGACGTGCTGTTCGACGGTGTCGAGGTGCTCGCGGCGCTGCTCGAGAAGCGCGAAGCGGATCCCGAGGCGAGCGGCACGATCGACGAGCTGGTGCGCCGGATCGCCCGCCTCCGCGAGGGCGAGCGCGAGGTCGATCGCGAGCGCATCTTCGCGGGCTTCACGGTGGAGCAGGGCCTGCTCACGGTGCTCTCGGAGTACGAGCAGCATCGCCTCGCCGAGAACCTCACCTCGGCGGGCCGCCAGGTGTGGGAGGTGAAGGCCAGCTTCGACCTGATGACCTTCGACACGGCGTTGCTCTCGACGCTCGAGGAGCTGCGCGCGCTCGGCGAGGTGATCGCGTCGGTGCCCGATCCGGAGGTCATGGGCGGGGACTCGATCGGCTTCAAGATCCTGGTCGGCACCGCGCTCGGCGAGGACGAGGCGCGCGCGCGGCTCGCCGTAGCGCCGCGCCACGCCGAGCGCGTGCGGCCGACGGCGCCCGCGAGCGAGGCGAGCTCGTCCGCGCCCGACGGGGCACCAGCGGCGCCGGTCGCCCGGGCCGAGGCGCCCGACGCGCGTGGCGCCGCCAGCGTGCCGAGCGCGCCGTCCTCGGCAGGCTCGGCCGCCGGCCAGGCGATCCGTGTCGACCTGCCACGCCTCGACACCATGTTGAGCCTCGCCGGCGAGCTGCTGCTGAGCCGCTCGGAGATCGGCCGGCTCGCCGAGGACCTCCGGACCGGGCAGGCCAGCGCGAACGTGGGCGGCGAGCTGTGGCGGGCGAGCCAGCTCCTCGAACGCCGTCTGCGGAGCCTCGAGGAGCTGATCCTCGACATCCGCATGGTGTCCCTCGAGCGGCTCTTCGAGCGCCTCGCGCGCGTGGTGTGGCGGGTCGCCGGCGACCTCCACAAGGAGGTCGAGCTGGTCGCGCGTGGCGCCGACACCCGCATCGACAAGCTCATGGTCGACGGCCTCGCCGATCCGTTGATGCACCTGATCCGCAACGCGATCGACCACGGCCTCGAGCCGCGCGCCGAGCGCGCCGCGGCCGGCAAGCGCGTCAAGGGCCAGATCGCGCTCGCGGCCCGGCAGCAGGGTGGGCACGTGCTGATCTCGGTCGAGGACGACGGGCGCGGGATCGACTGGGCCTCGGTGCGGTCCAAGGCGGTCGAGCGCGGGTGGCTCGGCGCCACCGCCGAGCCGAGCTCGGACGAGCTCGTCGAGCTGCTGTTCCGCCCTGGCTTCAGCACCCGGGACGTCGCCGACGAGGTCTCCG
>CAYMQR010000525.1:0-3930 GCA_964392195.1 uncultured bacterium
GCGGCGCCGTCCCTCGCGTCGCGGACTTCGCCGCCCACCTAGTACGAGTGGGCCCGCAGCACCCGCACGCCCGCCGTGTCGCCGATCTCGACCTCGACCAGCTCGCGCGGGAAGTAACGGAAGAGCTTCTCCACGCCGGCGCGGATCGCGGTGAGGTTGTGCGCGACCAGGTCGCGCGCCGACTCCTCCGCGAGCAGCTCGGTGGCGGTGCGCGCCTGCAGGCGGCGCCGCTCGCGCGCCGCCTCGCGCTCGAGGCGCACCGAGAACCGCTCGATGCCGAGCGCCGTGACCAGCACCGAGAGCAGCACCAGCACCAGGAACCGCGGCAGGATCGAGGTGCGGCGCCGGAGCAGCGCGTAGATGCCGAGCGCCAGCGCCACCGCCAGCACGTCGACCCAGAACGAGCGCGTGCTGGTGGACCCACTTTCCCGCGCCGCCGGTCGGTCCGGCGCCACGCCACGCGCCGCGCCGCGCCCCTCGCCGCCGCGCGCGATCACCTCCCGGCTCCAGCGGTCGAGGAGGTGGGTCTGCGCCGCGGCCACCCGCTCGGCGTCGAGCGCGACGCGCTTCGGGACTGGCAGCGCGGCCCGCCACGGCGGCGTCGCCACGCCGCGCCGCAGCGGCTCGAAGAGCGCCACCTCCTCGCGTCCGAGGCGCTCCTGGAACTCGCGCGACAGCAGATGGTCGACGAACGCGCGCGCCGCCTCGGGTTGTGGGGCGCCGCGCAGGATCCCCACCCCGCCGATCTCGGTGGGAGCGCCGTCCGCCGGATACGAGATCGCGAGCGCCGCGCCGGCGCGGATCTCGCGCTCGGCGTCGTGGTCGAAGGCGATCGCGACGTCGGCCACCCCCTCCCGCGCCAGCGTCACCACCGCGCTACCGGACGACGGGTACGCGACCACCCGCGGAGCGACGTCCTCGAGGAAGCGGAACGCCTGCTCCTCACCCATCAGCTCGACGAGCCCGCTCACCACCGTGAACGCGGTGCCGGAGGTGGCCGGGTTGGCGAGCGCGATGCGCGGCGCCGGGCCGTCGGTGCGCAGCAGGTCGGACCACACCCGCGGCGGCGGCACGCTCGCGTCGCGCGGCGTCACGAACGCGATGGTGCCGCGGTAGAAGCCGAACCAGCGGTGGGCCGCGTCGGCGGGCGCGTCGAAGCCGGAAAGCTCGGGCGAGTCGTAGGGCTCGAGCAGGCCCTCGCTCGCCGCGCGCGCCCACACCACGCCGGGCCCGCCCAGCACCACGCTCACCTCGAGCGCGGCGTGCTTCTCGCGCAGGTAGGTGAAGGCCTCGAGGCTCGAGAGCCGCCCCCACGGCCGGGTGACGGGGATGCCGGTGTGCGCCGTGAAACCGGCGACGATCGCGTCGGTGACGTCGTCGTCGAGGACCGAGAGGACCGCGAGCGGCTCGGTGGCGGGTGCGGCGCGCGCGTCCGCGGCCACGGCGGCGCCGGTCCCGAGCGCCGCGAGCGCGGCGAGCCCCAGCGCGACCGCGACGGCGACGGCGAGGGCGCGCTTCACAGCGGCGTCCCCGGCGCGGCGGTCACACGAAGCTCGCGAGCTCGGCGGGGTCGGAGAGCACGCGCCCGACCTCGGTGAGGAAGCGGTCGGCCTTCCAGCCATCCAGTACGCGGTGGTCGATGGCGATGGTGATCCGACCCACCGGCGCGACCCGCAGCTCGCCGTCCTGGACCCAGGGCCGCGCCTTGATCGCTCCCAGCGCGATCACCGCCGACGAGCTGAAGCGCAGCGGCCAGAACAGGTCGAACTGCGGCAGCGTGCTGACCTGGATCGTACCGACGATCTGGCGCGCGATCAGGAAGCGCCGCAGCCCGAAGCCGAGCGCCGCGCGCCGCAGCCAGTCGAAGCCCAGCACCCAGTAGAGAATGCCGAAGAGCTCGAGCGCCCGGTCCTCCTCCTCGCGCTTCTTCGCGGCCAGCTCGCGGAGCTCGGCGGTGAGGACGTCGACCTTCTTGGCGGCCACGTTCGTGAGCACCGCGACCGGCGCGAAGTTCCCCTTCCCGGCCACCGACACGCCCACGTCCACCTGGCCGGGCCGGATCAGCGTCCCGCCCTGCAGGAACGCGTGGGCCTGCGGCTCGAGCTCGAGGGCGCGCGCCACCGCCTTCACCAGCAGCACCACCGGGCTCAGCTTGAAGCCGCGCTCGGCGGCGAGCTTCTCGCGCAGCGCGTAGGCCGCCTCGAAGTTCACCTCGACCAGACCGAGCCCGTGGGCCGGCGTGGTCACCTCGAAGCCCACGTTGAGGAGGCGGTTCCCCGCCGCCACCCGCTCGCGCCGATCGATGCTCGCTCCGGTCATGGTGAGCGATCATATACGCGATCCGAAATCCTCGCGATTTCGGCCCGTTGCTGCCCGGAGCGCGATTGACGGGCCAGGGGGGTTCTCGTACGCTTTTGCGTTTAGTCACCGCGCTCGTCCGCGCCCGCGGCGGTGCGCGGCGTGTCTCGATCTCCCCGGAGGCCCATCCCACGTGCTGACGCGCAAGCGAGTCCAATGGGGCGTCATCGCGGTGGTGGTGGCGGTGTTCCTCTACGGCGCCTTCATCAAGGAGAAGCCGCCCGAATACATGGTGGCGCCCGTGACCCGCGGCAACGTCGTGGACGTGGTGACCAGCGTGTCGTCGGGCACCCTCGAGCCGCACGAGTCGCGCGCCGTCACCTCGGAGACCGGCGGCACCGTGGTCGAGGTGTCGAAGCGCGCCGGCGACGTGGTCGCCGCCGGCGAGGTCGTGGTCAAGCTCGACCCGGGCGACCTCGACGACCGGCTGCGCATCGAGGAGGGGAACCTGCGGGTCGCGCAGAACCAGCTCCGCGAGGCGACGGTGCGCCGCGACCAGACCGGCAACGACTACGCCAAGGCCTACGACCTCTTCCAGCGCGGCATCTTCTCGCGCAAGCAGGCCGAAGCCGCGGCGCTCGCGTGGCGCGCCTCGAAGAGCGAGGTCGAGACCGTGCAGATCAACATCGAGAAGCTCCAGCGCTCGATCGACATCGCACGCCGCAAGCTCACCGACGCCGACCTCGCCGCGCCCGTCGCCGGCACCCTCAAGAGCGTCACCGTCGAGACCGGCCAGATGCTGCTCCCCAAGCAGCCCGCCTTCGAGGTCATGGACGCCTCCAAGCTCCAGATCGAGGCGGTGATCGACGAGTCCGACGCGCGCAAGGTGCACGTCGGCCAGACGGTGCGCATCACGGCGGACGCGCTGCCCGATCAGGAGTTCCAGGGGCGCCTCGACTGGGTGTCGCCGGTGGTGTCGCTCTCGAAGCGCGCGAGCCGCGGCGTCGAGGTGCGGATCGAGATCGATGGCTCGATCGCGGCGCTCCGGGTGGGCATGAGCGTCGACATCGAGATCCAGGTCGGCCAGGCGGAGAACGCGCTCTCGATCCCGGCGAACGCGGTGATCGAGACCGACGGCAAGCCCACGGTGTTCGTGTTCGACAAGCGCTGGAAGAAGTACGGCAAGGCGGTCGCCCGGCCGGTCCAGCTCGGCATCCGCACGTTCAACATGGACGAGGTCCTGAGCGGCCTCGCCGAGGGCGACCTGGTGGTGCTCAACGCCGACGACCGGCTCTCGGACGGCCTCAAGGTCCGCGGCAAACTCGCGCCCGAGATCGGCGCGCGGTGAGACGTCGATCGCCATGGACGTAACCAGTCAGCGTCGACTCGTGGTTGCCCGGGGGGCTGCTCCAGCCCCCCGCCCCGCCAAGAGCGCGGTCTCGGCGGGGCCCCACCCCCGAGTCACTCGCTTCGCTCGTGCGGTCGCGCCGCGACCGGCCAAGTGACGAGTCTGCTCGTGGCGTGAGTCGGCCGATCGGCAACTCAAATCGTCCGCCCGCATGGAGGGCGGCGATCCTTCGCCGCCGGTCCCAAGTCATTCGCTTCGCTCGCGGCGGTTCCTCCACGACCTCG
>CAYMQR010000526.1:0-3927 GCA_964392195.1 uncultured bacterium
GAGGTTCGTCTGCGCGAGCGCCGCGAGGTTGCCGACGACCATGGTGGCGATCGCCAGCCACTTCACGGCCTCGGTCCACAGCACCGGGTGGGCGCCGAAGCCGACCCGCAGGATCCGCAGCGCGAGCGCGAACGCCGCCGCCTTCACCGCGGACGACATGAACGCGGTCACCGGCGTGGGCGCGCCCTGGTAGACGTCGGGCGTCCACAGGTGGAACGGCACCGCGGCGATCTTGAAGCCCAGGCCGGCGAGCAGCAGGCCGAGCCCGATCTGGGCGAGACGGACGGTGTTGGGGTTGTCGCTCGCCAGCGCCCGCGCCACCTGATCCAGGCGAACCGAGCCGGCGGCCCCGTACATGAACGCGATGCCGTAGAGGAAGATGGCCGAGGCGAACGCGCCGAGGAGGAAATACTTGAGCGCCGCCTCGACCGAGCCCTCGACGTTGCGCTGGTAGCCGGCCAGCACGTACACCGCGAGGCTCATGATCTCGAGGCCGAGGAAGAGCACCATCAGGTCGGTGCCCATCGCGAGCAGCGACATCCCGGCCACCGCGAACACCACCAGCGGGTAGATCTCGCCGGCCTTGACCCCCTCGCGCGCCATGTAGCTCGGCGCGAGGGCGAGCGTGCCGAGGCCGGTCAGGATGCAGACCACGGTCACGAACACGCCGAGTCCGTCGACGGTGAGCATCCCGGTGAAGGAGCGCGCGTCCGCCGCCGTCGCGTTGGGCGCGAGCGGATGGGCGAGCCACAGCAGCGTGGCCACGAGCACCGCCGCGGCGGCACCCGCCGACGCGAGCAGGTTCCGGCCCCGTCCCTTGGCGTCGAGCAGCAGCACGCCGAGCCCTCCGACGGAGAGCAGGGTCATCGGTACGGCGGCGATCCAATCGAACTGGACGGGCGGGAAATGCACGGGCATGGGCTCCGCGGATGGGTTCTCGGACGGCTCAGGGCGTGCCGAGGATGCGGCTCTGGCGCTCCATGGCGCGGTGAACTGGCTCGCCCATGGCGGTGGCGTAGTCCTGGCGAGCGCGCTCGGCGATCTGCGTCAGCTCGGGCTCGGCGCGCTCGAGGAGCGCGCGCGGGTAGACGCCGATCCAGACGCACGGAGCGAGCATGAGCAGCAGGATCGCGATCTCGCGCTTGCCGAGGTCGACCAGCGATCGATTCTCGTCGTTGGTGATGGGGCCGAAGAAGATCTTCTGGTAGGCGGTCAGCATGTAGACCGCGCCCCAGATCATGCCGGTCGCCACCGCCAGGGCCATCCACTTCGACGCCTGGAAGGCACCCGCGAGCACCAGCAGCTCGCCGATGAAGCCGTTGAGCCCCGGCAGGCCGATCGAGGACAGCGTGACCACCAGGAACAGCGCGGCGAACACCGGCATGACCTTGGCGATGCCGCCGAACGCGGCGAGCTCGCGGGTGTGGCGCCGCTCGTAGATCATCCCGACCAGGAAGAACAGCGCGCCGGTCGAGAGGCCGTGGTTGATCATCTGCAGCAACGCGCCCTGCAGGCCCTCGACGTTGAACACGAACAGCCCGATCATCACGTAGCCCAGGTGGCTCACGCTCGAATACGCCACCAGCTTCTTCACGTCCTGCTGGACGCTCGCGACCCACGCGCCGTAGATCACGCCGATGGTGGCGAGCCCGAAGATCCATGGCGCCGCCTGGAACGCCGCGACCGGGAAGAGCGGAATGGCGAAGCGGACGAACCCGTACGTCCCCATCTTCAGGAGGATGCCGGCGAGGATCACCGAGCCACCGGTGGGGGCCTCGACGTGTGCGTCGGGCAACCAGGTGTGGAACGGGAAGAGCGGCACCTTGATCGCGAAGCTGAGCGCGAATGCGGCGAACAGCCAGACCTGCACGTCCACGGGGATCCGCGCGTGCGAGGACATCAGGTCGACGAGGTCGAACGACAGCCGGCCGCCGTTCAGCCCGGCCACCACGAACGCCAGCTTCACGATCGCCACCAGCATCAGCAGGCTGCCGACGAGCGTGTAGAGGAAGAACTTGACCGTCGCGTAGATCCGCCGCTTGCCGCCCCAGATGCCGATCAGGAAGTACATCGGGATCAGCATCGCTTCCCAGAACACGTAGAAGAGGAAGAGGTCGACCGCCAGGAACGCGCCGATCATCGCGCTCTCGAGCGCGAGCATCGCGGCGTGGTAGCCGGCCACCCGCTTCTCGACGCCGTTCCACGACCCGAGGATCACGAGCGGGGTCAGGAAGGTGGTGAGGAGCACCAGGAAGTGGCTGAGGCCGTCGATCTTGAGGTGATAGGTGATGCCGAACGAAGGGATCCAGCGGAGCTGGACCTCGTCCGACACGACGCGGCCCTCGTGCGCGAGCGGTCCGCCAGGCGTGCCGAGGAAGATCGCCAGGCTCACCAGGAACGTCACGCCGGAGAAGATCAGGGCGATCTGCCGGACCGACCGGTCGTCGAGAGCGCGGACGGCGAGCAGCAGCACCGCGCCCACGAGCGGCAGCAGGAGCAGCACGGTCAGGGGATGGAGCACGGCGAAGAGGGACGTCATGGTTCGGCGCTCGCGGTCTCGACGGGCTTGGGTCTCGGGCTCAACCGATCGTGAGGGCCGCCACCAGCCCCAGCAGACCGAGGAAGATCGACAGCGCGTAGGCCTGGGTATTGCCCGTGGTCCAGCGGCGCACGGCGCCGCCGGTGGCGACCGCGAGCTGGCCGACGCCGTTCACGACGCCGTCGATCACGGTCGCGTCCACGAAGCGCCACAGCCAGCGGCTGATCGCCCAGAACGGACGCACGATCGCGGCGGCGTAGCCCTCGTCCACCCAGTACTTGTTCTCGAGGAGGTTCTGCACCGGCTCGACCGACTTCGGGATCGCGGGGATTCCCCGGCGGAAGAGCCAGATGCCCAGCCCGGTCATGCCGACCGCGACGACGGTGCTGATGATCGAGAGCACGGTGTGAGCGTGCTCGAGGTGCTCGTGGGAGAGGTCCTGCCAGGGAACGCGGGTGCCCTTGATCTCGAAGATCGGCTCGAGCCAGTGCTCGAGAAGGCCGTTGTGCTCGAGGGCGAAGCCCGCACCGACCGAGAGCACCGCGAGGATCACCAGGGGGCCGAGCATCGAGATCGGCGACTCGTGGACGTGGTGCTCGACCTCGTGGTCCATCCGCGACGGCCCGAAGAACGTGAGCGTCGTGAGCCGCCACATGTAGAAGGCGGTGATCCCCGCGGCGACGAGCCCGACCGCCGTGAGCACCGACGAGAGCCACGGCAGCACCGGGTTGGGATTGGTCAGCGCGCCGAGGAGGATCGCTTCCTTCGAGTAGAAACCGGCGAAGAAGGGGATGCCGGCGATCGCGATCGTGCCGATGATGAACGTGATCGCGGTGCCGCGGATCTTGCCGAACAGCCCGCCCATCTTGCGGATGTCCTGCTCGCCGCCGAGGGCGTGGATCACGCTCCCCGAGCCGAGGAAGAGCAGGGCCTTGAAGAAGGCATGGGTCACGAGGTGGAAGATGCCCGCGCCGAAGGCGCCCACCCCGACCGCCAGGAACATGTAGCCGAGCTGGCTGACGGTCGAGTAGGCGAGGACCTTCTTGATGTCCCACTGCGCGAGGCCGATCGTGCCGGCGAAGAGCGCGGTCGCGGCTCCCACGCACGCCACCGTGGTCATGGCCACCGGCGCGAGGATGTACACGAAGTTGAGGCGGGCGATCATGTAGACGCCCGCGGTCACCATGGTCGCGGCGTGGATCAGCGCCGAGACCGGGGTCGGGCCGGCCATCGCGTCGGGCAGCCACACGTACAGCGGCAGCTGCGCGCTCTTGCCGGCGGCGCCGATGAACAGGAGGATGCCGGCGGCGGCGGCCAGCCGCTCGGCGAACCAGAACTTGTGCTCGTAGATGTCGGGGTGGGCGGTGGCACGAACGATGCGGCGCGAG
>CAYMQR010000527.1:0-3920 GCA_964392195.1 uncultured bacterium
GAGCGGCGGGCTCGCGCCCGCCGCTACGTGGTGGTTCGGGGGCGGAGTTCGGTGCCGACGCCGCGGGCGACCTGACGGTCGCCCCTACAGGGCGTTCGCGGTGCGGGAGTGTAGGGGAGGGCGTGAGCCCTCCCAGAATCGGGACCGACCGGCGAGCGTCCGCCCATCACAGGTGGATGGTCAGCGTCAGGCCCCAGTTGATGATGCGGCCGCCGAAGTCCATCGCGAAGGTGTCGTTCGGGTAGAACGGGTAGGAGGGCTCGCCGCTCGTGTCCTCTCCCAGCGTGATCGCCGGCAGCGAGATCGAGCCGCCCAGGTTGCGGCTCTCGCCGACCGCGATGTGGCGGGTCTCGATGGTGATCCACTGCAGGTGGCCGGCGATGTCGATCATGCCGTCCATGAGGCCGTAGTAGCCGATCGCCCCCGAGTACACGAGGCGGTCGCCGGGGTCCGAGTCGGGCGTGAAGTCGCTGTCGGGCGTGGGCGTGGGGTCCCACCAGATCCCCGCGTCCACGCGCAGCCCCTCGATCGGCTGCCACTCGACGCCGCCGCGCAGGCTGTGCGTCGAGGTCCAGCCGTCGCGCGGGATGAGCAGCGTCTGGAAGCCGGGCACGGTGATCGGGCCGAGCGGCAGACCGCCGAGCCCCTCGGGCAGGATCGTGATCGGCGAGAGCCCGTCGGGGTTCTTGATCTTGATGACGTCCTTGTTGCGCGCGCCGTCCCAGTCCACCCACGTCCAGTCGAGGGCCACCATCCACTGGTCGGAGATGTCGTAGCTGAACCCGGCGCCCACCTGTTGCGGCAGCGGGAAGCGCAGCTCGAAGCGGCTCGCGTCCTCGGGCAGGTAGAGGAGCGCGCCGTTGTAGGTGCCCCCGGGGCGGGTGATCGCCTCCTCGAAGTGGCTCTCGAGGCGGCCCGGGATGGTGGGCGTGAGCGCGCTGCGGTAGACGGCGCCGATGCGCAGGTCCTCGCGCGGGAACACCATCACGCCGGCGTGGAAGCCGGGCGTGCGCAGGTCGAGGTTGACGTCGTTCACCGGCGAGAGACCGGTGCGGAACTCCTGCGCGGCGCGCAGCAGCGTGTAGCCGTCGTCGACGCCGTTGCGGGTGCCGAAGCCGCCCTGCTCGACGGGCTTGTTGCACGGGATCAGGCCGCCGGTCGCGCCCTGCAGGTCCTCGCACACCGCGCCGTCGCCGATCGCCGCCTTCTGCCACACGTCGGTCGCCACCATGAGGTCGAAGCCGACGCCCACCGAAAGCCAGTCGTTGGCCTTGATCGCCATCGACGGCGACCACGTCACGAAGATCTGTCCCACCTCGGCGGCGCTGTAGCGCGCGTCGCCGCGGCTGAACGGGAACTGCACCGAGCCGGCGAACGGGATCTGGATGGGGAAGGGGACCACGTAGAGGCGGTCGCCGATCTCGAGGCCGAACGGCGCGGTGGGCTCGGCGGCCCACGACGGGAACTCGTCGTCCATCTCGATCTTCTCGTTGACGCCCACCCGCGAGCGCTCCTCGACCACCGGCTCGCGGTAGTGGAGCTGGAGCGCCACGAAGCTGCTGGTGAACATCGAGTCGCTCTTGGCGCCGCCGATGAGCTGGGTGAGGCCGGCCGGGTTGTAGTAGTTGGCGGTCAGGTCGTCGGCGACGCCGATGAAGGCGTTGCCCATGCCGATGGCGCGCGAGCCCTGGCCGAGGGACTCGATGAACGAGGCGCGGGCGCTCGGCGCGAGCGCGGGCGCGGCGAGCGCCAGGAATGCGAGCGCTGCCGTCGCGGCGCGGGAAAGGCGAGCGGAATCGAAGCGATGGACGTGGGTCACGATGAGTTGCTCCGCGAGCGGGAAGGCGGACGGGGGGGCCGAACGGGCGCCGATCATCCGCGAACCTCCTACCCCTGAGCAAGCTCGGTGTGCCGTGACAAACCACACGCCAGCCGGGCCGGCCGCGCGCTACCTTCCGAGCTCGCACCCGCGCCCTCTCCCCGGAGGCTCCCACCGTGCCCGCGCGCTCGCTCCGTGACCTGATGCCCGCCGTCGACGAGGCGGCGCGCCTCGCGCTCCGCTACTACCGCGGCGAGGAGACGCTCGGCGCCGAGCTCAAGGGAGACGCGACGCTCGTCACCGCGGCCGATCGCAAGGTGGAGGAGCTGCTCAGGCGCGCGATCGGCGAGCTCTGGCCGGACGCGCGGATCGTCGGCGAGGAGGGCGGCGTGGGCGCGCCCTCGGACGCGGCCGAGCTCACCTTCGCGCTCGATCCGATCGACGGCACCGAGTCGTTCGCGGCGCGCCACCCGGGCTGGTGCATCGCCATCGGCGTCCTCGACCGCGCCGCGCGCCCGGTCGCCGGGCTCGTGCACGCGCCGATCTGGGAGACCACGTTCCTCGCCGATCTCGATCCCGCGACCCCCGCCTACTCGAACGAGACGCCGCTCGAGCCCTTCGCCGCTGACTTCGAAGCGACGCTCGGCGAGCGCTCGGCGCTGCTCATCGACTCCAAGGCGCACCTGCGCTACCAGCTCTCGGGCTACCCGGGGCGGTGCCGCGGCTACGGCAGCGCCGCGCTGCACGTGGCGCTGGTGGCGGCGCGCCGGGGCGCCACGGCGGCGCACCTGCTCGCGCCGTGGATCTGGGACGTCGCCGGCGCGCACGCGGTCGCGGCGCGGGTGGGCGTGGAGGTCCAGACCATGGACGGGCGGCCGATCGACTACACGCGCATGGTCGAGGGCGAGAAGTGCGTGGGCGACGTGCTGATCGGCCACCCCAGCGCGATCGCCGCGCTGCGTCCCTGCTTCGTCCCGCTCGCGCGCTGAGCGGATGCTTACTCGGGGGGTCTGTTCCAGACCCCCGCCCCGCAAAAAGCGTGGTTTTTACGGGGCCCCACCCCCAAGCCAACTCGCTGCGCTCGTCGGCGCGCCGCTGGCGCGCGCCGTGGTCAGGAGCTTCTCGGGGCACGATTCCCGCGACCTCGTCCGCGCGGTTGCCGTGCGTTCGGCACGGCGGGTAAACCGCGCGGTTCCCCCACGCAGGAGCGCCCTCTCCATGGAATTGATCCACGCGGCGATCGATCTGTTTCTGCACCTCGACAAGCACCTCAACGACTTCGCCGGGCAGCTCGGTCCGTGGCTTTATCTGGTGCTGTTCGGGATCGTGTTCTGCGAGACCGGGCTGGTGGTGACGCCGTTCCTGCCGGGTGACTCGCTGCTCTTCGCCGCGGGGGCGCTGAGCGCCATCGAGGGCTCGCCGATCCGCATCGAGATCCTGTGGATCTCGATGACCGCCGCCGCGATCCTCGGCGACGCCGTCAACTACTCGATCGGGCGCTACCTGGGGCCCAAGGTCTTCACCAAGGAAGACTCGATCTGGCTCAACAAGAAGCACCTGCTGCGCACCCAGGAGTTCTACGAGGTGCACGGCGGCAAGACGATCATCCTCGCGCGGTTCGTGCCGATCATCCGCACCTTCGCGCCGTTCGTGGCGGGCATCGGCCAGATGACCTACTCGCGGTTCGCCAGCTTCAACGTCGTCGGCGCGATCCTGTGGGTGACGATCTGCCTCGGCGCCGGGAAGCTGTTCGGCAACATCCCGGTCGTGAAGCAGAACTTCGAGCTGGTGATCCTGGGGATCATCGGCGTGTCGGTCTTGCCGCTGGCGGTCGAGTTCATCCGCGCCAAGCGCGCGCCCAAGACCCCGGCCGCCTCGTAGCGACCGGGACGTACCGGGATCGACGGCTCGGCGCCGCGGGCGCCGGGGCCGTATCGGCGGCCCGCCGGCGGCGGGCCCTCCGGGCGTGGCGCGCGCACGCACCGTCGAGCGCGGGCGATCGAGCGCGGGATCGCCCGCGACGGAGCGCGGCCCTCCAGGCCGCACGCCGCCGCCGTTGGAGGGCCGCGGTCCCACGCGGCCGCGGCGAGACGCTCGAGCC
>CAYMQR010000528.1:0-3919 GCA_964392195.1 uncultured bacterium
CTTCTGGAGGTCGATCGGGCGCCAGTCGCCGGTGACGATGTCGGGGTTGCGGCGGTGCGCGCCGCCGTACGTCGTGGTGAGCAGCCAGCGCGCGCCGCTCGCGCGCACGTTGGCGAGCGCGGCGTGGACGTCCGCGTGCGAGAGGTGCGGGAGCCCGTCGCGGCACAGCACCAGGTCGGCGCGCGGCAGCGGGTCGGTGACGAGGTCGAGCACCACGAACCGCCGCCGCTCGCCGCCATGGCGGCGCTCGTTCCCGGCGATGAGCGCGGGCACGATGTCCGCGCCCACGTAGCGCTCGACCGGCAGCTCGATTGTGCTCATCCAGTGGAAGTCGCCGCACGGCACGTCGAGCAGCGTGCGCACGCCGAGCTCGCTCACCAGCGCGGGCAGGAGCTCGCGGACGGTGCGGGCGGCGCGCAGGTTGGCGCCCGCGCCCGAGCGCGACTCCGGGTCGCTCCAGCGATTGCGCCGGTGGATCGCCGCGAACACCGCGCTCCGCCGCGAGCGGGGCGCGAGCTCACCCACGCGCGGCGCTCGCCCGAGGTGCGAGAGCACGCGCAGCCAGCTCACCCAGCGCGGCCGGGCGTCGCGCCAGCGCTCGATCACGGTGCTCGCCCCCGGGCGCGGTTCAGGTGCCGAGGAGCGCGAGCTCGCCGCGCAGCTCGGCGACCTCCTGCTGGCGCTCGCCCGGGGCTTTGGCGAGCGCGCGCAGGATCGCGTCCTCGAGCGCCGCGGGCAGCTCGGGGACCAGCTCGCGCGGCGGACGCGGCGCCTCGCTCACGTGACGCTGCAGCAGGCTCACCAGCGTGCCGCCGCGAAACGGCGTGGTGCCGCAGAACACCTCGTACATCACGATCCCCACCGAGTAGACGTCGGTGCGGCGGTCGACCGGCTGGCCGAGCGCCATCTCCGGCGAGATGTACTCGGGGGTGCCGATGAACATCTCGGTGAGGGTCGACGTGACCGCGTCCTTGATCTTGGCGATGCCGAAATCGATCAGCTTCACCTGGCCTTGCGAGTCGAGGAGGATGTTCTGCGGCTTGATGTCGCGGTGCACGACGTCGAGCGCGTGCGCGGCCTCGAGCGCGCCGCACACCGCGCGCATGAGCCGCACGCCCTCGGCGAGCGGGAAGCGGCCGACCTCGCGCAGCGCCCGCTTCAGGTCGCGCCCGTCCACGAACTCCATCGCCACGTACGGCAGCGAGCCGCACTCGCCGAAGTCGTAGGTGCGGACCACGCTCGGGTGGACGATGCGGCGGGTGATCCTGATCTCCTGCTTGAAGCGGCCCACCACGTCGTCGGCGACGTCGGCCATCGGCTTCAGGACCTTGAGCGCGACGGTCTCGTCGAGGCTCTCGTCGCGCGCCAGGAACACCGCGCCGATGCCGCCGGCGCCGAGCTTGCGCGCGATCCGGTAGCGCCCGTCGAAGAGATAGCCCTCGGTGAGGTCCGCGAAGCTGAGCGCGCGGGCCTCGCCGTCGCGCCGCGCCGACCCCGGCTGCACGGTGCCGCTGCGGCGCCCGCCGTGGGTGGTCGGCGCGCCGGGACCGTCGGGCATGGCGAGGCCCTCGTCGATCGCCGCGCCGAGGAGCGCGTCGAGGTCGTGCATGCCCTCGAGGCGCTTGGTGGTCGCCGCGTAGTCGAAGCTCTCGGTGAGGAGCGTCTCGTAGGAGGCGGTAGCCACCGCGGGCTTGGCCTCGACCGCCCACAGCTGGTCGAGTACCTGCTCGATCTCGGGGATCGCGGCGCCTTCCTCGCGGATGCGGTTCGAGAGCCGGCGCAGGTCGTCGTGGAGCTCGCAGCGGCGGTAGAGCTTCACCAGGTCGAGGAAGGCCGGGAGGCTCGCGAGGTCGACCGGGTTGGCCTCGAACGCCTCGGCTGTCTTCTCGTCGAGCGGGGTCAGGTAACCGCGCTCGGCGATGACCGCGAAGAAGGTGTCCATCGCGTCGAAGTAGTCGGGGTCCGCGGGCGCGGCGTTGCGGATCAGGTGCAGCGCCTCGCTGTAGTCGCCGCGCGCCCAGTGGGCCTTGGCGGCGCCCACGCGGTCGCCGGCGTGCAGCAGGTTGGTCGCGGCGCGCTTCAGGTCGCCGGCCTGGTTCCACGCCTCGGCGGCGCGGGTCCAGGCGCTGGCGCTCTCGAACGCGCGCCCGGCGCGGCCGAAGAGGCCCGTCTTCATGAAGCACTCCGCGGCGGGCAGGAGCTGGCCCGCGCGCTCGTACATCTCGCCCGCCGGGTTGAGCTCGCCGAGCCGCTCGTAGCAGGCGCCCGCCTTGCCGAACTCCTCGCCGTCGACGTAGAGCTGTGCGGCGCGCTCGAGCTCGCCGGCGCGCTCGAACATCTGCGCCGCGCGCGCCGGCTTGCCGAGCAGCACGAACGCCTGCGCGGCGAGACCGGGCTCGTTGGCGCGCACGTAGTTGAGCGCGGCGCCCTCGAGGTCGGCGGCCTTCTCGTAGCAGCGCGCGGCGTCGCCGTAGTGCCTGGCGGCGACGAACTCCTCGGCGGCGAGGTCGAAGCGCGCGGCCTTCAGGAACTGGTCCGCCGCCGCGACGTGGTCGCCCGCCTTGGCGAGCCGCCGTCCCTCCTTCTCATGGCTCATGGCGTCGGCACGGCAGGCTGGAGCGTCGGCGCTCCGTCGCCGACCGCTTCGGTTCGATCGCTGGCGCCCGACGGAGCGGGCGCGCTCCAGCTCGATCGATGCTCGATCGTGGACAACGCGCGCCCCCCACCTACGCCACCTTGAAGTACTTGGCGAAGTTCGACGGGTCGCGGCCATGCTTGCGGCCCTCCTCGGGCGAGATCCGGCCCTCGTCGATGAGGCGCACGATCGCCTGGTCGAGGGTCTGCATGCCGGTCTTGTCGTAGCCGCCGAGCTGGATGAGGGTCTCGATCTGGTAGGTCTTGCTCTCGCGGACCAGGTTTCCGAGCGCCGGCGAGCCGAACAGGATCTCCACCGCGGCGCAGCGCTTGGTCTCGTCGGCGGTCTTGAGCAGCGTCTGGCTCACCACGCCGCGCAGGTTGAGCGACAGCATGCCGCGCACCTGGTCCTGCTGGACCGTGGGGAAGACGTCGATGATGCGGTCGACGGTCTGCGACGCGCTCTGGGTGTGCAGCGTGCCGAATACCAGCGTGCCGGTCTCGCTGCAGGTGAGCGCGAGCGAGATGGTCTCGATGTCGCGCAGCTCGCCGATCAGGATCACGTCGGGCGCCTCGCGCAGGCACGAGCGCAACGCGCTCGCGAAGTCCGGCGTGTGCGCCCCCACTTCGCGCTGCGAGAACACCGACTTCTTGTGCGAGTGGATGAACTCGATCGGGTCCTCGATGGTGATGATGTGCTTGCGGCGCGTCTCGTTGACCTCGTTCAGGATCGCCGCGAGCGTGGTCGACTTCCCCGAGCCGGTCGCGCCCGTCACCAGCACCAGCCCCTTGTCGAACGAGGCGAAGCGCTTGAGCGAGTTGGGGAGCATCAGGTCGTCGATGCTCTTGATGTCCTCGGGGATGATGCGGAACGCGGCGCCGATGCCGCGGTCGTCGAGGAACACGTGCACGCGGTAGCGCGAGAGCCCCGGCACCGCGTAGGCGAAGTCGAGGTCCATGTCACGCTCGAACTCCGCGATCTGCGCGTCGTTCATGGTCTCGTAGAGCATCCTGGTGAGCTCCGCGTGGGTGAGCTCGCGGAACTTGATCGGGATCAGGTCGCCGTTGAAGCGGATCACCGGCGGCGACCCGACCGCCAGGTGCAGGTCGCTCGCGCGCTGCTCCTTCACCAGCCGCAGGAAGCTATCGATCTTTGCCATGAGGCCCCTGGGGTCGCGCGCCCGGCGTGGGCGGCGTGGCTGGGTTGGCGGCGCGCTGGCCGGGCGGCTGTGGCGGGGCGCCCGGGCGCTGGGTGGGCGGCGGCGCGCCCGGCCTCGCCGCACCC
>CAYMQR010000529.1:0-3913 GCA_964392195.1 uncultured bacterium
CCGATCGCGCCGAGGCCTTCGAGGCGCGTGATCCAGGGCTCGATCTCGGTGAGGAGCCGCATGTCGCTGACCTCGCCCTCGAGCTCGGGGCGGATCGCTTTGAAGCGGTCGAAGAGCGCGCCGAGCTCGCTCGCCGCGCGCTCGAAGGCGGACCCGCCGCCGTCGAACGCGTCGTAGAAGGCGTCCACCTTCGCCTCCAGCTCGACGGCATCGACCCGCCCGAGCGGGCTCGCGCGGCTCTGCTCGGCGAAGAGCACGAACGCCGCCGAGCCCGGCGCCGTCTCCTCGAGGGCCGCGCGCCAGGCGCGCTCGGGGTCGAAGCGCGTGGGATCGTCCGCGAACGCGCCGAGCTGGCGCAGCGCCACCTGTGACGCGCGCGGCTCGATCATGGTGTTGAGGATCACGCCGGCGAGCACGCCGCCGAGCGCGGGATCGCGGCCGAGGTACTCGCCGAGATGGAGCTCGTAGGCGTAGAGCGTGTCGTTGACGGGGAAGTTGTCCCACAGGAGCGGCGGCCGGCGCAGCGCCGCCGCGACCTCGGCCATGTAGGCGGCGTCGACCGCCGGCGAGTACACGCTCGGTCCGGTCCAGAACACGAGAATGCTGGGATCGAGCAGCTCGCCGAGCCGGAAGCTGTAAGGCTGGATCGCGCCGTTGTAGTCCATCGGCGTGAAGAAGAGCTCGGCCGCGGGATCACTCGCGCGCAAGTGCGCGAGCACTCCGTTGACGAGCTCGGCGTGGGCGGCGGCGAGGTCGAGGCCGTAGCGGAGCAGGTCGCCGGGCGCGGAGAAAAACGGCAGCGTGTCGTCGAACGACACCGTGAACGAGCGCACGCCCTCGGCACGCACCGCGTCGAGCTTGGCGAGCAGCGCCGCGACGTCCGCCTCGTCGGTGAACACCATGTCGGTGGGCGAGACGGCGAAGGTGAGCGTGACGCCCTCGCGCGCCGCCACGCGCGCGAGCTCGCCGATCGCGGCCAGCTCGGCGGGCGGGTAGGGCTCACGCCAGCGTGAGCGGTGATACGGATCGTTCTTGGGCGCGTAGACGTAGTGATCGAGCCCCGCCGCGGCGAGTACGTCCACCAGCGCGAGGCGATCCTCGGCGGCATAGGGCGGGCCGTAGAAGCCCTCGATCATCCCTGTGATCGGAAAGACGTTGGGGCGGTGGTTGGCGCCCGAGCCGGAGCCGTCGCCGCCGCAGGCGGAGAGGAGCGCGCAGGCGAACGTGGCGACGAGCACGATGGAGCGGTGAAAGAGCGGCCGAAGCATGGGGGCCGCATCCTACCGCCGCGCGGCGTCGCGTTGGGCGGCCGACGGAGCGGCCGCGCTCCAGGGAACCTCGGGTCGCTCAGGACGCCGCGGCGGCGAGGGACGGGCGCAGCGGCGCGAGGGCGCGCTCGAGGTGGCCGAGCGACTCCGAGTCGCGGTGAAGGAACACCGCCGCCAGCATGCGCGGCACCGGCGAGCCGTAGGCGGGCGCGAGCAGCCGCACCGGGCGCGCGTCGAGGGTGAGCTCGTCGCCGGTGCCCGGGATCGGCAGCGTGATCTGCAGGCGCTCGGCGAGGGGCGGGTGGAGGCGCGACTCGATCTCGACGAGGATCCCGCCCGCGCTCACGTCCACCGAGGTGGCGAACCAGGTGCCCGCCGCGGTCCGGATGCGGACCGAGCTGCGGATCGGATGGCGCTTGTGAAGGCGCCGCTCGGGGCGATCCGTCACGTCGAGGATCATCTCGACCAGCTCTTCTTGGCCCAGGGATGGAACCATCATGGTGTGCCCTCGCGCGGCGTCTGGAGGCGCCGACGAAGAGCGGACGTAGCGAAGGGCGTGCCAGGTGGGGGCGCCAAGGAAACGTGGAGATTCCGGCCCTCCGACAGGGCGTCGCGCCAACCGCGGTTTGCGCCCGTCACTCGTCTCCGTCGCACAGGACGCGGTCGCGGCCGCGGCCTTTGGCGCGGCGCAACGCCAGATCGGCGCGCTCGAACACCTGCTCGAACGTGGCGCCGCCGTGGTGGGCGGCGACTCCGATCGACACGCTGATCAGCTCGCCCGCGCCGGCGACCCCGGACACGTCGTTGCGGACCGTGGCGCGCACGCGGCTCGCGACGACCCGCGCCTCCGAGAGGTCGGCACCCGGCAGCGCCAAGAGCAGCTCGTCGCCGCCGAAGCGGATCGCGATGTCGGCGCGCCGCACCTCGCCGAGTATGGCCTCGCCGACCGCCGCGAGGACGCGGTCGCCGACGTCGTGGCCGAGGCGGTCGTTCACGTCCTTGAAGAAATCGATGTCGATGATCGCGAGCGCGTAGCCGATGCGCAGGTCGAGCCATTCCTCCACGCGCGCCGGCAGGTCGTTCAGGAAGAAATGCTTGGAGCGCAGCCGCGTCTGCGGGTCGACGTCGACCTGGCTGACCTTCTCGGCGACGATCTCCTGGTACGAGAGGTCGAGGTCGTCGAGGAGGTCGAAGCGCAGGATCACCTCGCCGAGCTGCACCTTGTCGCCGCTCTCGAGGACCGCGTCGCGCACCGCGTGGCCGTTCACGAAGGTGCCGTTGCGTCCGCCGAGGTCGCGGATGCGCACCTCGAGCCCGCCGCGCGCGCTGCGACCGGTCTCGATGCGCGCGTGCTCGCGCGACACCGTGCTCTCGACGAGCTGGATGCCCGATTCGGGAGTGCGCCCGAGGGTGAGCGTCAGCCCCTCGCCCTCGATCGGGACGGTGCGGCCGAGCGAGCTGCCGCGGATCACGGTGAGCGCGGCCTTGCGCGAGGTCGGCCGCGGCAGGGGTGGGCGCAGGTTCGGATCGGTGCCGAGCCGCTGCGCGAGATCGGTGGCCGTGACCGGGCGAGTGCGCTCGTCAGGGCTCGTCATCGAGTCCTCCCTCGACGGCCTGGCGCAGCGATCGGTGCGCAGGGCCTGCGCAACCCCGTGCCGCGCGGCGGCGGCCGCGGACGGGAGACGCGAGAGCATCCTGGGCATCCCTGATCCCGAGAGCGCCGGGGAAAGGCGTGTCCGTTGCGGCGGACGGTGGGCGCCGCGGCGACGGCGGAACGGTACAGCGAGCATCGTGCCAAGCGGCCAGCACGAGACACCGCCCTCGGCGGCTGAGCCTGGGAGGTGCGGCTGTCTCGCCCACGGCGCCATTGTCCTCGCGCGGGAACCCGGTGCAAAGCCGGTGATCGCGCGGAGTTTCGCCGCTCCGGCCGGGGGTGCGCTCACGCCGGCGGCGAGCGGCCGGATGCTACACGTGTTTCGCCTTCGGGCGCCACGCTGCATCCCGTCGTTAGCGCCGTGCGTCCGGGCTGTCCCGCGGGGCGCCGCAGGCCTTAGACTGTGGATCGAGCCGAGCCCGGGCGCGCGCCGCGTCCGGTGGAGATCATCGATGAGCCAGCCGCAGTCGACCCCGCCGACCGTCATCATCCGAGCGTGCCCCGATTACGACGTCGAGCGGATCCGCTCGATCGTCCGCGACGGGCTCACCGAGCTCGAGCTGCGTCCCTTCGGCCGCACGCTGGTGAAGCCCAACTGCGTGGCGTCGGGGCCGAACTTCCCGAACGCGTACACGCGGCCCGAGTTCCTGGAGGGCGTGCTCAAGGCACTCAAGGACCGCGCCATGCCGAACCTCACCGAGATCGCCCTCGGCGAGCGCTGCGGCATCACGGTGCCTACCCGCTATTCGTTCAAGGAAGCGCACTACTACGAGATGGCGGAGCGCGTGGGTGGCGTGAAGACCTACCACTTCGACGAGACCTCGCAGGTCGAGATCCCGCTCTACCACCCGGGACGGCTGCGCGATTCGTTCTTCACGCCCGAGCCGATCGCCGCCGCCGACTTCTTCGTGAACTGCCCCAAGTTCAAGGCGCACCCGTGGACGACGGTGACGTTCTCGATGAAGAACTACATCGGCATCCAGGACGACCG
>CAYMQR010000530.1:0-3906 GCA_964392195.1 uncultured bacterium
CACGATCGGACCTGGATCCCGGCGCGTCGCCGCGCGACGCCACGAGCGCAGCGAGCCGACTCGGGGGTGGGACCCGCGCGACGGCGCCGAGGGACCGGCGCCCTCCAGGCGGGCGGGGGGCTGGAACAGCTGCGCGGTTAGCCACACCGCCGTCCCGCGATCCCGGACCGCGCCACGAGTAGGCCCGGACTCCGGCGCGTGCCAGAGGCACGCCGGCGAGCGTAAGCGAGCCGACTCGGGGGTGGCGGTCTACTGGGATCGAGCGATTTCGCGTCGTAGCGTCGTCGCGTATCGCCGGCGCGGCAGCACCGCGCCCTCCAGCGGGCGGGGGTCTGGAACAGCCCCCCGAACTACTTCAACGGCGGCGTGAAGTGATCGACCATCCAGCGGGTCAGCGGCGGCATCCAGCGCGCGAGCGCGTACGTGCCGCCGGGGTAGATCACCCGCGCCTCGCGCCGCTCGACCGCGCGCACCACCCGCCGCGCCAGCTCGTCGACGGTGCCGACGGACTGCATCTTGAGCATCCACGTCGACTCGTAGGCCGCGAAGCCGGCGTTGCCCATGTCGGTGGGGATCGGCCCCGGGTACACGGTGACCACGTTGACGCCGCTCTTGCGGACCTCGCCGCGCAGCGCCTCGGAGGCAGCGGCGATCCCGGCCTTGCCGGCGTTGTAGTAGGTCATGCCGAGGGTGGGCGCGAGCGCCGCCATGGAGGCGATGTTGACGATGGTGCCGCTCTGGCGCGCGAGCATCCCGGGCAGCACCGCGCGCACCAGGCGCAGCGGCGTGAAGAGGTTGAGGCGCAGCGTGCGCTCGCCGTCGTCGGGATCGCCGATGGCGGTGCGGCCGACGATCTGCGCGCCGGCGTTGTTGATCAGGATGTCCGGCTCGCCGAACGTGGCGACGGCGTCGCCGAGCCAGCTCGTCGCCTTCTCGGGCGTGGCGAGGTCGGCCTCGAACACGCGGCCGGTGGCGCCGCTCTCGTCGAGGAGCGCCTGCATGGGCGCGCCGCGGCGCGCCACCAGCGAGAGCCGCGCGCCGGCGCGGGCGTACGCGCGCGCGATGCCGGCGCCGATCCCCGCGGACGCACCGGTGACGACGACGTGTGGGGTGACGCTCATGGGCGACTCCAGCTCTCGGGTTGGACGTCAGGACGCCGCGAAGCGCTCGCGCTCGGCCTCGAACTCGGCCACCGAGCTTCGCCCATCGAGCGCCAGCTCGGCGAGCACGCGGCCCACCAGCGGCGCGAACTTGAAGCCGTGCCCCGAGAAGCCGGCGCCGATCACGATCCGGCGTTCGCCGGGCAGCGTGCCGAGCACGAAGTCCTCGCTCGGGGTGCAGGTGTAGAGGCAGGTGTCGGCGCGCTCGGGCGCGCCGATCTCGACGGTCATCACCCGCGACGCCACCGCGCGCAGGCGCTCGACCTCGGCCGCATCGGGCGCGGCCTCGGCGTCGGGATCGTCGGCCGCGCCGGTGAGCCGGTGGCGCGCGATCTTGAGCAGGCCGGCGTCGAGCTCCGGCAGCGCGTAGTGCATCGGGTCGTCGTCGCCGCCGACCTCGCACCACAGCGGGAACCGCCCGAGGCGCAGCGCCGCGGGGTCGGCGGCGGGCCGGAAGAACGCGACCGTCTGGCGCAGCGCGGTCAGCGGCCGCGCGAGCCGCGGTACGAGCTGGCGCACCCACGGCCCGGCGGTGATCACCACCACGTCGCACTCGATCTCGACGTCGCCCGAGACCACCCGCACGCCTCGCCCGCCGAGGTCGAAGCCGGTGACCGGGTGGCGCTCGTGGATCGCCGCGCCGCGTTGGCGGGCCAGCCGTGCGAGCGCGGCGGTGGTGCGATCGGCGGCGACCACGTGGCAGGTGTGATCGTCGAGGACGTACGAGGCTCCCGGGAAGCGCATCGAGGGGTAGCGGCGCCGCGCGTCCTCGACGCTCAGCTCCTCGACCACGTCGTCGCCGAGCCCAGCCGCACGCACCGCGTCGCGGTAGGCGTCGATCGCGGCGCCCGCGCCGAAGAAGCAGCCCGGGCTCGGGTGGAGCAGCGTCTCGCCCGCGTCGGCGGCGAGGCGCGGCCAGTCCTCGGCGTAGGCGCGCCGCATGAGCCGCGCGTACACGGCGTCCGCGTAGGCGCTGCGCGCGATCCGCGCCGCGCCGTGCGAGCTGCCGCGGCCATGGCCGAGGGGGAACTGCTCGAGCAGCCCGACGGGCGCGCGGGTGCGGCGGGTCAGCGCCTCGAGGGTGGCGAGGCCCATGACGCCGCCGCCCACCACGAGGACCGCGTAGCGATGTTTCGTCGTCATCGAGTCACGGAATCGATCCCGGCCACCGCTCGATCAGCGCGCGATAGCGGGGGGTGTCGTGGAGCGAGCGCAGGTCGTCGTCGTTCTCGAGCTGGGCCCGGTCGCCGAATCCCTTCGCCACGGCCTCCTCGAGGGCGTCGAGCGCGCGCTCGGGCTGGCCATCGCGGGCGCGCGCACAGGCGAGGTTGTACCAGACGGCCGCGTCGTCTGAGTGGATCGTGAGCGCCAGTTCGAGGACCCGGGCCGCGCGCGCGTACGCGTGGCGGGCGAGCAGCTCGCGCGGCGTGTAGAAGGCCAGGAAGCTGAACAAGTGCTCGATCGCGCGCCGAGCGGCGCCCGCGAGCTCCGGATCGGCGCCGTCCGCCGCCGTCACGTGCAGCGCGTGGTGGAGCGCGCGCACCCCGTCGAGCGCGCCGTCCTCGTCGATCGACCCGGCGCTCGCGAGCGTGCTCACCCGCCGCTCGATCTCCGCTCGCTGCGAGCGCTCCCAGCGCGCGGCGCGCTCGCGATCCTCGAGCTGGCGCGCGTACACGGACGACGCGGTCAGCCGCTCGACCTCCGCGTGCGCCTCGGTGGCGGTCGCGGTGCCCGCGAAGTCGCGCTCGATCTCGCGCCACCGATGGGCCGCGTCGAGCACCGCGCCGCTGGCTTCGGTGGCGCGCGCCGCGGCGGCCCAGCGGTCGTGGAGCTCGCTGGCGAGGCGTTCGTCGGGCGGCGCGAGGCCGCGGCGCATGGCGCGCAGCTCGAGCCACGCGACGGCCTCGCTCGCCACCGCGGGAGGCGGCCACTCGTGCTCGCCGTCGAACACCGCCAGGCGGTGCGCGGCGCGGACGTCGTCGAGGCTCGCGTCGAGGTCGAGCACCTCGAGGTGGTTGAAGTCACGGCTACCGGTGGTGGCGTAGACGGCGAACGGCAGCCCCTTCTCCGGCGGGCTCTCGTGAGGCGCGCCGCCGCTCGCCACGATCAGCCCCACCACGTTCGGCCTCATCCCGAGGGCGAGCGCCCACGCGCCGCGCGCGGTGCCGGAGAACCCCGCGAGGTGGAGCCGCCGTGGGTCGATCGCGAAGCGCGCGTCGGCGTCGGCGAGCAGCGCCTTCATGGCGCGCACGTTGGGCTCCCACTCGCCGTCGCTCCGCGTGTCGTTCGAGCTCATCACGATCCAGCCGTGGCGATCCGGCGCCTCCTGGAAGAGCTGCGCCGCGAAGGCGCCGCGTCCGCGCGGATCGAGGACGAACAGCACCGGCCAGCGGCGCGCGGGCGAGTAGTCGCTCGGCAGGAACACCGCGTAGCTGAGCTGCGGGTCGGCGAGGCTCGCCACCGGGCTGACCACGTGGCCGGTCTCGAGCGGCGCTGGCGGGACCGGTGCCGCCGTGCCACCGCCGCCTTCACGCGCCGCGCAACCCGCGAGCACCAGCCAGCCGAGCACCAGCCACGCTCCGGCGCCAGCGGCCCGTGGGGATCGCTTCACTCGCACGGCCGCGGGATCATATACCTGCCGACGATGACGCGACCGCCGTTCCCCTCCGGCTGGTACCGGGTCGCCGCCGCGCGCGACGTCCCACGGAGCGGCGTCGTGATCCGCCGGCTCGCGGGGCGCGAGCTC
>CAYMQR010000531.1:0-3885 GCA_964392195.1 uncultured bacterium
TCTGCGCCGCTCTCCTGGACCGCGCCCAGCACCGCCGGCACCGCCTCGACCGCGGCCTTGAGCTCGACCTCCAGACGCGTCGTGTGCAGCGCGCGCAGCGCTTCGGTGAGGGTCGGGATGCGCGCTCCGCGGCCGCGGCTCGGGAAGGTCTTGCCGCCGTCGAGCGTGAAGCGGAAGCCGGCGTCGAGCGCCTGCGCGGCGGCGAGGGTGGTGCGGGCGATCTCGCCGGAGCCGTCGGTGGTGCGGTCGACCGTGGGATCGTGGAGGAGCACCGGCACGCCGTCCGAGGTCAGGCGCACGTCGCTCTCGATCACCACCGCGGGCCACCGCCGCGCGGCGGCGCGGAAGGCGTCGAGGGTGTTCTCGGGCGCGAGCGCGGCGCCGCCGCGGTGGGCGACGACCCGGAGGGGCTGCGAGAAGAACGGGTGGGTCGGGGCCGCCGCCGCTGCCGGCCCCGGTGCGGCGGCGGCGGGAAGGACGCCGAGCGCGAGCGTCACCAGCACCGCGAGAGACAGGGGCGAACGCCTCATGGGGGACCTCGGCGTCGAGGGGAGCGTGCCGCTCGCACGCTCGTCTCGGGCCTGGATCGCGAAGCCAGCCGGGGGAGCCGCCAGCGTAACGCTCGGCGTGCAGCCCCGGTGCAGCGGGCTCACGCGCTGACCCAGCGCAGCGGCCGCTCGAGCACGAAGGCGAGGTCGAACACGTAGAGCAGCAGGTACGTGACCGAGGCGAGGAGCGCGGTGACACCCACCGCGTAGAGGGCCACGGCTCCACCGCGGATCCGTCCTGATTCCACGCACGCCACGTGGAGCACCATGACCGGCACCACCGCGGCCGCGAAGGAGGCGAGGAAATAGGTGACGATCGTGTTCGGGTACGCGAGCCACACCAGCAAGAGAAGCGGCGGCACCAGCACGCCGAGCTCGCGCAGCGAGGCGCGCGCCGCGTGCGCCAGGTTTCCGGGCCGGCGGATCAGCGCGCCGCCGACCGCCAGCGCGAGCGCGAGGTAGAGCGCGCAGCCCGCGGCGACGACCTGCCGCCGCAGGTGGCCCTGCGCGCGCGCCATGAGCCCCTCGAGGGTGATGGCCTGGTCGGCGCTCTGGACCGGGAAGAGCGCGCGCCACGCGGCGATCGCGCCGCGGAAGTCGGAGCGGTCGAAGCGCATGTCGCCGAGCGCCTTGCCGGCCTCGAACGCCTCGGCGCGCTCCGGGAACCGCGCGCGGATCTCCCGGTAGAGCGCCTCCGCCGCGCCCAGGTCGCGCTGGTGGCGCCGGACGCGCGCGACGAACAGCATCGCGCGCGGCGCGAGCGGGAAGGCCGGGTCGTCGTGGAGCAGCGCGGCGAGCGCGTCCGCGGTGTCGTGCTCGGTCGCTTCGCTGCGGGTGTGGCGCTGCATGATCGACTCGTAGCGGGAGAGCGACGTGGCGCCGCTGGCGAGCGCGGACTGAAGGAGCGCGACCCGGTCCGGTACGCCGGCGGCCCACCGTGAGTCGGGGAAGCGCTGGGCCAGGGCCCGCAGGTGGAGGAGCGCTCCCGGCAGGTCGCCGAGGCGCCGCTGGCGGATCCGCGCCGCCTGGTAATGGGCCTCGGCGCTCTCGGGCGCGTCTGGGAAACGCGCCGCGAGCGCCTCGAAGCGGCCGAGGGCGTCGGTGCTGGCGCCAGCGCGGTCGACGGCTCGCGCCTCGGCGAGGGCGCGAGCCGCCTCGGTGACCTCGCCTCCGTCGCGCGCGCCCGCGGTCGCGCCGCCGAGGGTGGCGTCGCGCGGCGCGGTTTCGGGCGCTGCCCGGGCCGGAGGCACGCTCGCGACGAGCCCGCTCAGCGCCGCCCACACCCCGAGCATCGCGAGCACCCGTTGGGCGCGCCCGCGACGCCGCCGGGCGTTTGACCCCGCCGGGCGCCGCATGACACGATCGTTACAGTGCCGTGCCGTCATCGAGGCGGTCCGTGGCGCGCCCGCGCGTCTCTCTCGAACGAGGAGTGTCCCATGTCTCGAAGGCTCTCGAAGTCCATCCGCGCGCTCACCGCCGCGGGGCTCGCCATCGCGGTGACCGCGGGCTGCGACGTCAAGACCCGCCCCAACGCCGAGCAGATCAGCAACGCCCAGGCGACGCCGATGGCCTACCCGCATCGTTTCCTGGTCATGGGTGACTCGCGCACTCCGGGTGTGGCGGTGTTCCAGGCGCTGCTCGGCCAGACCGCGCAGCTCTCGCCCGCGCCGGTCTTCGGTCTCAACGTCGGCGATCTCGTCCTCACCGGTCTCGAGCTCGAATACAACAATTACATCGACTCGCTCGCCGGTGTTCCGTACCCGTTCATCAGCGGCATCGGCAACCACGAGCAGTACGCGCCGGACGGCGCGAACCTCTACCAGACCGCGTTCGGCCCCGAGGACTTCTACTTCGACTACGGGCCGAGCCGCTTCATCTACCTCGACAACTCGAACCCCGACTCGTACGGGCTGACCTCGGCCCAGCTCGCCTGGCTCGAGAGCGTCCTCGACGACCCGGCCCATCCCGACAAGTACACGTTCATGCACGTTCCGCCCACGCTGCCGTCTGGCGCCATCGCGACCTCGGCCACCCAGGGCGGCGTGATCCCGGGCGACGACGTCTACTCGCCGAACCGCGCCGGCATCCTGAGCGGCATCGCGTCGTTCCCCGGCACCGCCGAGCTGATCAACCTGCTCGAGGCATACCAGGTGCGGATCGCGTTCTTCGGCCACATCCACGACTTCGAGCACTCGTTCTCGAACGGCGTCCACTACGTGATCACCGGTGGCGCCGGCGCCGAGATCGGCGCGGTCGAGGACAACCCGCCGAGCTACGGCGTGTTCCATCACTTCCTGGACGTGAAGATCGGCGCCGACGGCCACAGCCACGTCGACATCATCAAGTACGGCAACGGCGTCGTGCCGAGCCCCGAGTACGGCTTCGACTTCTCGACCACGCCCGTGCCCTGAGCCTCGCCGCCGCGGCTCCCCGACGCCCCGGACCGGTGGTCCGGGGCGTTCGTGTCTCCACGCGCTCGGTCGCCGCGCCGTGGCTGCGGTAAACCGGGGCCGATGATCTCGGAGCGGATCCCTCACGCGCGTGCCGGCGCGGCCGAGCTGCCGGTGGCGGAGGCGCTGCCGGCGCTCCGCGAGGCGCTCGACCGCACCCGCACGGCGGTGCTCGCGGCGCAGCCGGGCGCCGGCAAGACCACCGTCGTCCCGCTCGCGCTCGTCGACGAGCCGTGGCTCGCCGGGCGCAAGATCGTGATGCTCGAGCCGCGCCGGCTCGCCGCCCGCGCCGCGGCGCGGCGCCTCGCGTGGCTGGTCGGCGAGGAGGTGGGCGGGCTGGTGGGCTACCGGGTGCGGTTCGACTCGCGGGTCGGCGCCCGCACCCGCATCGAGGTCGTCACCGAAGGAGTGCTGGGGAGGATGCTCCTCGACGATCCGGCGCTCGAGGAGGTCGGGCTCGTCGTGTTCGACGAGTTCCACGAACGCAACCTCCACGGCGATCTGGCGCTCGCCCTGGCGCTCGAGAGCCGCGCGGTGCTGCGCCCCGACCTCGCGCTGCTGGTGATGTCGGCGACTCTCGACGGCGCCGCGGTCGCGGCGCTCCTCGGTGGCGCGCCGCGGATCGAGACCGCGGGCCGGGTGTTCCCGGTCGAGACCCAGTATCGACCGCCGCGGCGTGGCGAGCGCATCGAGGACGCGGTCGCGGCCGTGGTCCGCGAGGCCCTCGCCAGCGAGCCGGGCGACGCGCTGGTGTTCCTGCCCGGCGCGCGCGAGATCCGGCGGGTGGCGGAGCGGCTCGCGAGCGCCGCCGACGATCGCACGGCGGTGCTTGCCCTCCACGGCAGCCTCGACGCCGAGGCCCAGGACGCGGCGATCGCGCCGTCACC
>CAYMQR010000532.1:0-3881 GCA_964392195.1 uncultured bacterium
ACGAAGATGGGGCCGCTGGTCAGCCGGTTGCAGCGCGACCGGGTCCGGGCCTACATCCGGGCGGGCCTCGAGGCCGGCGCCGAGCTGGCCGCCGGTGGGCTCGAGCCTCCGCGGGGTCTCGAGCGCGGCTTCTTCGTGCGGCCGACGGTGCTGACGGGCGTCTCCCGGACGATGACCGTGGCGCAGGAGGAGATCTTCGGTCCGGTGCTCTCGATCCTCGGGTATCGCGACGAGGAGGACGGGATCGCGCTCGCCAACGACACGATCTACGGGCTCGGTGGCGCCGTGTGGTCGGCGGACCCGATGCGCGCGGAGCGCGTGGCGCGACGGATCCGTACCGGCCAGGTGCACATCAACGGTGCGCCCTTCAACCCGATCGCGCCGTTCGGCGGGATGAAGCAGTCGGGGCGAGGCCGTGAGCTCGGGGTGTGGGGCCTCGAGGAGTATCTCGAGCTCAAGGCCCTGCACCGGACGCCGTGACGGTTCGGGCGCGGCGCCGCGGGCGAGGGTGGCGGCCGGAGGCACCATGAGCGTGCGTCGGCCAGAGAGCTTCGACCCGTTCGATCCGCGCGTGATCGAGGCGCCGTACGACTACTACGCGGCGCTGCGGCGGCATGCGCCCGTCCACGAGGTGCCGGGCGCGGGCTTCCACGTCGTCAGCACCTACGCGCTCGTGCAGGAGGTCGCGCTGGCGCCCGGGGTGTTCTCCTCGAACCTCGTCGCGGTCCTGCTCGCGGGAGGTGCGACGACCCCGCAGATGCTGGCGCTCGACCTGGGCGAGATGGAGGCCAAGCCGGTCGACGTGCTGGCCACGGTCGACCCGCCGCACCACACCCGGCAGCGCCGCGTGATCGGGCGGGCGTTCCAGTCAAGGCGCGTCGCCGAGCTCGAGGACGTCGTGAGGTCCCACGCGGCCGCGCTGATCGACGGCGTCGTCGAGGCGGGCGGGTGCGAGTGGATGAGCCAGGTGGCCAAGCCGCTGCCGCTCGCGATGATCACCGATCTCCTCGGGCTGCCGCGCTCGGACGCGTCGACCCTGGCGCGCTGGTCCGACGCCGCGATCGCGACCCTGAGCGGGGCGATCACGGCGGAGCAGTGGACCGAGAGCTTGCGGGAGATCGCTGCGTTCCAGCGCTACCTGGGGGCGCGGTTCCGGGAGGCCGAGCGCGAGCCGCGCGACGACCTCCTGGGGGATCTTGTGCGGGCGTCGCGGGGTGGCGAGGACGGCCTGAGCCGCGAGGAGGCGAAGGCCGCGCTGTTCCAGCTCTTCATCGCCGGCAACGAATCGACTACCAGCCTCCTCGGCTCCGCGCTCCGGTTGATGCTCGAGCGTCCGGACGTGGAGGCCGCGGTCCGGCGCGAGCCCGCCCGGATCGGCGACCTCCTCGACGAGACCCTCAGGCTGGAGACGCCCTTCCAGGGCCACTTCCGGGTGGTACGGGCCGAGACGCGGCTGGGAGACGCGACGCTTCACCGCGGTGCCCGGGTGATGATCTCGTGGGCAGCGGCGAACCGTGACGACGCCGTGTTCGCCGATCCGGAGCGGCTGGATCTCGAGCGTCCGAACGCGAAGAGCCACGTGGCCTTCGGGCTCGGCATTCACTACTGCCTGGGGGCGGCGCTCGCCCGGCTCGAGGCGCGCGTGGTCCTCGAGGAGCTGCTCGCGCGGTGTCCACGGATCGCGCTCGCACCGGGCTACGTTCCGCGCCACGTGGCGAGCGTGTTCGTGCGCCGCCTGAGGTCCCTGGAGCTCGTCGCCGAGACGTAGGCGATCGGCGAGCCGCGCGCGCCGCCGCTGCTATGATGCGGGGCTTCGCGGCTCGGGGATGGCTGGGCCGCGGTCCTCGTTCGAGCGGCTGCCGTACCGATCGTCAGCCCAGGAGACGCGAATGAAACGTGTTGGGATCGTGTTGCTCGGGATGGTCGTGTGGGCGGCGCCGGCTGCTGCGCAGCACGACGCCGCGCCGGCTCAGGCGCCGACGGTGACCGCCGCGCCGAACCCGGCGACCGCCTCGTGGTCGCCGAAGCAGAAGCTCGGCTACGCCCTGGGGCGCAACGTCGGCGAGAGCCTCAAGCCGTCGGCCGGCGACGTCGACACGGACTCGCTCGTCAAGGGGCTCACGGAAGCGCTCGCCGGCAAGGACTCGATCATGACGCCGGACGAGACACGTCAGGTCATGATGGATTTCCAGAAGGCGATGATGGAGAAGCGCCAGGCCGCGCAGAAGGCCGAAGGCGACAAGAACCAGGCCGAGGGACAGAAGTTCCTCGACGAGAACAAGAAGAAGGACGGTGTGAAGGTCACGGCGAGCGGGCTGCAGTACAAGGTCCTCAAGTCGGGTGACGGCAAGTCTCCGAAGCTCACCGACACGGTCTCGGCCCACTACAAGGGCACGCTCATCAACGGCACCGAGTTCGACAGCTCCTACAAGCGCAACGAGCCGAGCAAGTTCCCGGTCAACGGCGTCATCAAGGGCTGGACCGAAGCGCTGCAGATGATGAAGGTCGGCGACAAGTGGCAGCTCTTCATCCCGTCGGACCTCGCCTACGGGCCGCAGGGCCGCCCGGGCATCCCGCCCGCGTCGACGCTGATCTTCGAGGTCGAGCTGCTCGGCATCAACTGATCGGCAGGACCTGCGCGGCGCGCCTCGGGTGATCGGTCAGATCGCGCGGGGCGCGCCGAGTACCAGCCGCACCACGTCCGCGTAGTCGATGAGGCCGAAGGCGCCGCCGAGCGCTGCCCCGACGGCCAGGTCGCTGGGGTAGTGGACGCCGGTGTAGTAGCGCGAGAAGACCACCGCCGCGGCCCACGCGGTGACGAGCGGTGCCCACGGGATCCCCGCGAGCGCGAGCCCGACGGCGAGCGCGGTGGCGGTCGAGGAGTGGGTCGACGGCATCGACGCGTCTCGCGGCCGGATCCCCAGCGTCTGGTGGCCATCGAGTGCCGCGAACGGGCGCGAGCGCCGGAAGACGCGCTTCAGGATCTGCCCCGTGACGAGCGAGGCGAGCGAGCCGGTCATGCACGCGAGCCAGGTGCGGATCGACGCTGGATCGCCGACGCCACGCGCGTCCAGCATTGCGAGCACCGCCGCGCTGGCGAACCAGACCGGCCCCGATCCGGAGTAGGTGATCGCGATCATCAGCGGCGTGAGGCGCGGCCGGCGGATCCGCGGCAGCGCGCGCATGGCTCGCTCGTCGAACGCGGCGAGCCGCCACGCCCACGGTAGCGTCGTTGCCGGCTGGCCCGGCCGGCTCACGAGCGGTCCGGCCACGGGAAGAATTCGGGCCAGTCGGCGGAGAGGCGCATCTGGAATCGAGCAGCGCGCTTCTCGAGGAAGCTCGTCACGCCCTCGGCGGCGTCGGGCGATCGGCCCATGTAGAACATCGCCTGGGAGTCCAGGAGGTGGGCCTCGTGGGGGGTGGCGGCTCCCTGCATCCGCCACAACATCTGTCGGCACAGTCCCACCGAGACCGCGCTGGTGTGATCGGCGATCTCCCGCGCGAGCGCCATCGCCGTGGGGAGGAGCTCGTCGTCGCGGACGACCCGCGACACGAGCCGGCCGCGGAGCGCCTCCTGGGCGCCGAACACCCTGCCGGTGAGCACCCACTCGAGCGCTTGCTCCATGCCGACGATGCGCGGCAGGAACCAGCTCGACGCGGCCTCCGTGACGATCCCGCGGCGGGCGAACACGAACCCGAGCTTCGCCGACTCCGCGGCGATCCGGATGTCCATCGGCAGGGTCATCGTGACGCCGACGCCGACGGCGGGGCCGTTGATCGCGGCGATGACCGGCTTGCGCATCGCGAAGATGCGCAGCGCGAGCTGTCCTCCCTCGTCGCGGTGTGACTCGAGGGTCCGCTTGCCGGTGCCGTCGAAGGTC
>CAYMQR010000533.1:0-3877 GCA_964392195.1 uncultured bacterium
GGCGAGAGCGTCGACGTGTGGCTGCGCGGCGGCTACGCGTTCGAGCCCACCCCGGCGCCCGCGCAGACCCGCACCACCAACTTCGTGGACGGCGACAAGCACATCCTCGGGATCGGCACCGGCTTCACCGCCAAGACGCTCTTCGGCACCGACGTCTCCAAGTCGAACCCGACGTTCAACCTGACCTTCCAGACCCAGCTCCTGAGCAAGACCCGGGCGGTGAAGGACGCGGACGTGCCGGACGTGAACCCCGGGCAACCGGTCATCACGGGCGAAGGCGTCGTCTACTACCTCGGCGCGGCGATCAGCGCCGACACGGGCGTGCCGTGAGCGGGCTCGGCCGGCGGAGCGCCGTCGCGCTCGCGTTCGCGGCTTCGCTCCTCGCCGCGGCGAGCGCCGCTCGCGCCAACCCGTTCGACGCCTACGGCGTCGGCTCACGCTCGGCGGGCATGGCGAGCGCCGTGACGGCGGTGGTGCAGGACTTCGGCTCCGTCTACTACAACCCGGCCGGCCTCGCGCAGAACGGCGGCATGGAGGCGAGCGTCGGCTACTTCTATGCGCCGCCGACGCTCGAGATCAACGGCCAGGACATCGAGGAAGACACCACCAGCGGGCTGGTCGCCGGGTTCGTGTCGCCGCCGCTCGAGCTGCCGTTCGGCATCAAGATGTCGGGCGGCGGGCTCTTCCACCTGCCCGACAAGCGGGTCGCGCGCACCCTCGCGATCCCGTACGACCAGCCCACGTACGTGCTGTACGGCGCGCGCAACCAGCGCACCATGGTGATGTTCCCATTCTGCTTCGAGCTTGCGCCGTGGATCTCGGTGGGCGCCGGGATCTCGCTCTTCATCGACTCGACCGGCGGGCCCGACTTCGTGCTGCGCGAGGACCGCCCGGACAACGAGGGGCTGTTCAGCGAGGGCACCATCTCCGCCACCCAGCACGGCCGCTTCTATCCGGTGGCCGGGTTGCTGGTGAAGCCCACCGAGAAGCTGCGCTTCGGCTTCGACTACCGCGCCAAGAACGAGGCGCTCTACTCGGTGCCGATCGACGTCAGCATCGAGGCGCTGCACATCTTCGACATCCCGGTGGAGATCCTGCCGGAGTCGAAGATCGTGCTGCGCCAGCAGGTGTTCAGCTTCTTCAGCCCCGACCAGTTCACGATCGGCGGCGCCTGGAACGCCACCGACGACTGGCTGCTCACGGCGGACGTCACGTACGCGCTGTGGTCGGCGTTCCGCCAGCCCTCCCCGGAAGGCGCCACGACCTACGAAGGTGGCCTCGCGGTGCTGCTCGGCGCGAACCCGAACTTCGGCCTGCCGCCCCCCGACTTCCACGACATCGTGATCCCGGCGGTGGGAACCGAGTACCGCTTCTTCGAAGACGACCACATGGAGCTCTTCGCGCGCGGCGGCTACCGCTACCGCCCCACCCCGGCGCCCGAGCCCAAGGGCTTCAACAACTTCGCCGACAGCAACGTACACGTCTTCGCCGTCGGTCTCGGCGGGCGTTTCCCGCGCCTGCTCTCGGTGGTGCGCGGGCCGATCGACATCGACCTCCACGGGCAGTACCTGATGCTCGAGGATCGGGACGCCCACAAGACCAACCCGGTCGCCGACGGCTACGGCGACTTCACGATGGGCGGCCACGTGCTGGTCGGCGGCATCACCGGGACGTTCCGGTTCTGACGGCGATGGTCATGGGCGCGCGAACCACTCGTACCATCCGGCGCCGCGGCGCCGAGGGACCACGACGCCTTCGGCGTCTGCCCTCCACGTCCCCTCTGGAGGGCCGCGATCCTTCGCGGCCGAAGCCGCTACGCCCCCTACTCCGGGCCGCCTCGGGGCTCGCAGCGGTCGCGCTCGCCGCCGGGCTCGGCTGCGGCTTCACCGCCAGCAAGGGCAACGAGCCGACCGGCAGCGAGAACCTGCCGTCGAGCGGCGTCGGCCCGTTCATCAAGCAGGACTTCTACTGCAACACCCAGCTCGTCCAGCCGTTCATCCTGCCCTCTCCTAGCGACGGCCAGCGCGGCGGTCCGGCGCTGGTGCACGACGCCGAAGGCACGTTCCAGATCTGGTCCGAGCTGCGCCGGAGCGACGGCTCGTCCGAGATCCTGTGGAACCGCATGACGCTGGCGCGCGGCACCCAGTGCCGCGACTACGACGTCAGCGTGACCGCCGACCGCACCGTGCTGACCGCCTCGGCGCCGTGGGAAGCGGGCGCGGTCGGCGCGCCCACCGTGCTCGTCGAGGACGGGCGCTACCGGATGTGGTTCGAGGGCGGCGACTACACGGGGATCGGCTACGCCGAGTCGAGCGACGGCGTGAGCTGGACGCGGCGCGGCACCGGACCCGTGCTCGAGCCCGACCAGGCGTGGGAGGCGGGGACGATCGGCTCGCCGTCGGTGGTCTTCCACGAGGGGCTCTACCGCATGTGGTACGACGGCAACGTCCGCGGCGCGCGGGCGATCGGCTACGCCGACTCGCCCGACGGGCTCACCTGGACCAAGCGCGACGCGTTCTCCCGCGTGGGGAGCGGCGGACGCACCGACCTGGCGCCGGTCGTGACCTCCGACCAGACCACCTGGGAGTTCTACAAGCCCACCGATCCCGCGGGCTCGGTGGGCGCGCCGTCGGTGATCGTGCATCGCGACCCGCTGCGCACGATGTACCTGCTCTATTACACGGGCAACCTGCGCGGCCGCCTCGACACCCGCTTCGACGACGTCGACTCGTCGATGGGCATCGCGTACTCCGAGGACGGGCTGGTGTGGACCAAGGCGCCCAACAAGCGCGAGTGCGAGGAGTTCGAGTGCCCGGCCAACGAGATCAACCCGAACGTGGCGGAGAAGCTGCCGATCGCGCTCGGGCCGAAGGTCGAGGGCAGCTACAACTCGTTCTCGGGCTTCTCGATCGTCGACGAGGCCGAGGCGGCGGTGGTCGAGGTGCCCGAGCAGCTCACGTTCTTCATGCTCTGGCACCAGGTCGACCAGCTCAACGCCAAGGTCGCCCCGGGCCTCGCACCCGACGACCCCAGCCTTCCGCCGGACGGCTTCAAAGGCGCCACCGGCATCGGCTTCGCGTTCGCGAGCAACTGAGCCGACCTCACGCGCGCGGCGTCACCACACGACGCGCACGCCGTAGCGGCGAAACACCGGGTCGGCCGAGACGACCGTCAGGCCCGCCTCCAGCGCCTGTGAGGCGAGCAGGCGATCGAACGGGTCGCGATGATGGAACGGCAGCCGCGCGACCCGCGCGACGTGCGCGAAGCTGATCGGAAGCTCCTCGAAGTCGTTGGCGGTGAGCTGGGTCGGGACGAAGCGCTCGATGGGTCCCGGCAGCTCGAGCTTGCCGAGGCTCTGCTTGATCGCCATCTCCCACGAGCTGACGACGCTCAGGAAACACCGGCGCGCAGGGTCCGCGATCGCGTTGCGCGCCCGGCGCCCGAGTCTGGGCGAATCGTCTACCCACGACAGGAAGGCGTGGGTGTCGAGGAGCAGATCGCTCATTCGTGGTCGCGGAAGTCGTCCGGTGTCGCGTCGAAGTCGTCCGCGACGCGGATCCGACCGCGAGCGGATCCCGGCTTGCGCGGCGTCTGGCCACGATCGAGTCGGACGAGCTTGAGCACGGGGGTGTTGTCGCGCGCGATCACCACCTCCTCGCCCGCCATCGCGCGCCGGACCAGCTCCGAGAAGCGCGCCTTGGCGTCGGCGACGTTGACCGGCTTCGAGCGAGGTGGCGTGCGCATGTTGGTCACTTTAGATGACCAGCTCGGGTCCCGCAACGACCGCTCGTGGCGCGAGTGCTTCGCACGCCCGCGCCGTCGGGCGCCACGAACCGATCGTGATCGGCGACGCGTCCGACGGGGCGTCTCGCCGGCC
>CAYMQR010000534.1:0-3866 GCA_964392195.1 uncultured bacterium
GTCGCCGTGAACTTGCGGGTGGCGCGGTCGGGATCGTCGAGCAGCTCGATGAGCCGCGGCACCGCCGGGCGCGCCTGCGGTCCCCCGATCAGCCCGATCGCTCTCACCGCGGTCTGGCGCAGGCTGAGGTCGGGGCGGTCGAGGGCGCGCAGCAGCGGCTCGATCGAGCGCGCGGCGGGCGCGCCGATCTTGCCGAGGGCGAACGCGGCGAGCGTCGCCTTCTGGGGCTCGCCGTCGGCGAGGATCTTCTCGAGCGGCTCGATCGACGCCGCGCCGATCCGGCCGAGCGCGGTCGCGACGCTCCAGTGTAGGGTCATGTCGTCGCCCTTCAGGGCTTCGATCAGGACCGGCACCGCGCTCGCCGACGCCGGGCCGATCAGGCCGAGCGTACGCACCGCCTCGTCGCGAACCTTGTCCTCCTGCGACTTCACCATCCGCTGGAGCGCGGGGACGGCCGCTTCCGACGCGCTACCGAAGCGTCCCAGGGCGCTCGCCGCCGAGCGCTGGAGCAGGCGGTCGGGAGCCTCGAGCGCCGCGACCAGCGCCGGGACCGCGGCCGCCGCGAGCGGTGGACCGATCTTGCCGAGCGAACCCGCCGCCACCACCCGGGCTTCGGCGCTGGCGCCGCCGACCGCAGCGACCAGCACCGGCACGCCCGCCGCCACCGCAGGCCCACGGACGTCGCCGAGCGCGGCGAGCGCGGCGCCGCGGACGTTCTCGTCGGCGTCACTCTCCGCGAGCGCCAGGAGGCGCGGGACGACCTCGGGTGTGACGGCGCCGATCCGGCCGAGCGAGCCCGCCGCCGCGCGCCGCACCTCGGGGCGCTCGTCGTGCGTCATCTCGAGCAGCGCCGGCGCCGCAGCGGGGGACGAGGTGCCGAGGTTGGCGAGCGCGCGGGCCGCGCGCAGCCGGACCGGCGTCGCGAGGTCGTCGAGCGCCTTCACCAGCGCGGCCTCCGCGCTCGCCGCCGCGCTCGCCATGTTGCCGAGGGCGAAGGCCGCACGCTCGCGAACCGCCGCTTCCGGGTCGGCGAGCAGGGCCGTGAGCTTGGCGACGCTCTGTGCAGCGGCGCGCGGCCCGATCTTGCCGATGGCCCACGCGGCCTGCTCGCGCACCGACGCGTCGGCGTCGCCGAGCCCGTCGACGAGGAACGGCAGGCCGCCGAGCGCGCGCTCCCCCGCGCCACCGATCGCCCACAACACGTCCCGCCGCACCGCCGGGTTGGGATCGTGGGCGCGGGCCTCCCAGTCGGCCGGCGGCCCGGTGTCGCGGTCGCGCGAGCGGTGTGCGCCGCCGTCGCGCCGGCCACGCTCGCACGCGGCGGCCGGGGCGAGGACGGCGAGGGCGAGGAAGGCGATCGAAAGGCGGCGAACCAAGCTCATCACGGCTGCTCGCGGTGTCGCGGGGGGCGCCACCATACGCCGCCGCGTGGATCGCCCGCCACCACGGCGCGCGCCACGTCCGGCGTGGCTTGGTGGTGGGGGGACGAGCGGTTACGATCCGCGCGCCATGAGCCACGCACGTCGCTCACAGCGCGCCGTCGCGCGCGTCTCCGCCCGCCGCGCGGCGCCCAAGCGCGCCGTCACCAGCGCGGGCTCACGCGCTGCGGGCCGCGTGGCGCGCGGCGCGCCGTCCTCGGACGCGCAGGTGCGCGCGCTGATCGTCGAGCTCTGCCAGCAGTTCTACGGGCTGGGCTGGGTCAGCGGTACCGGCGGTGGCATCAGCATCCAGCGCGGCGACGCCATCTACATGGCGCCGAGTGGCGTGCAGAAGGAACGCATCCGGCCCGCCGACCTCTTCACCGTCGACGCGACCGGCGCCGTGCTCGGCCGTCCGGCCGACCCGTCGCTCAAGCTCAGCGAGTGCGCGCCGCTGTTCCTCAACGCCTACCGGCTGCGCGGCGCGGGCGCGGTGCTGCACAGCCACAGCATCCACGCGATGCTCGCGACGCTGATCTTCGAGGACGTGTTCCGGGTCACGCACCTGGAGATGATGAAGGGCATCCGCGGCGTGGGCTTCCACGACGTCCTCGAGGTGCCGATCATCGACAACACCGCGCGCGAGTGCGACCTCGCGGACCGCATGGCGGCGGCGATCGAGGCGTACCCGGCGACCCAGGCGGTGCTGGTGCGGCGGCACGGCGTCTACATCTGGGGACGCGACTGGGTCGAGGCGAAGACCCAGGCCGAGTGTTACGACTACCTGTTCCGGGCCGCGGTCGAGATGAAGCGGATGGGTCTCGACCCGGCGCGCGATCCGCGCGGCTCACGCCGCCGCGGCGCGAAGGAGACGGCGAGATGAAGGCGACCTGGCTGGAAGGTGGCGAGGCGGGGCAGGCGATCGATCCCGCGTTCCTGGTGGCCGACGGCATCCCGTACGAGCGCATCGTCCTCGACGCGAGCGCCTACCAGGCGACGCTCGACCGCTACCGGGGCGAGCGCGGCTACGTCACCCAGGACGAGGTCGCGCTGTCGCCCGCCACGCCCGGGCTCGACGCGCTCTGCGAGAAGTTCTCCGGCGAGCACTTCCACGACGACGACGAGGTGCGGTTCGTCCTCGAGGGCGCGGGCATCTTCGACATCCGCTCGGGGGACGACCGCTGGATGCGCGTCGAGGTCGAGCCCGGTGACCTCATCATCGTTCCCGCGGGCCGCTTCCATCGGTTCTTCCTGACCGACGCCAAGCAGATCCGCTGTGTCCGGCTCTTCAAGGACCCGGCGGGCTGGGCCGCGAAGTACCGCGCCGCCGCCTGAGCGTCCGGCTCGCGCTCAGCGCGCCGGGCTCGGGTCGCCGGGTGCGGTCGCCGCGTCGAGCAGCCGCCAGGCCGTGGTGAGGGCCCGGCTGGGCTCGCGCAGCGCGGCCACGGCGTCCGCGGCCTGGTCCGACCGCCAGCCGAGGCCGTGCGTGACCAGCGCCCGCGCCTTCGCGTCGAGCTCACCGTCGCCGAGCGGCGCCTCCGGGTCACCGCGGGGAGCGAGTGCCTCCGCGCGCAGCTCGCGTCCGTCCGCCAGCCGGACCGTCACCGCGGATCCCCACTGGGCCGGGTAGGCCGCGTCGAAGCGCGCGTCGACCTCGAAGCGCACGCGGGCGCGCAGCGCGGCGACGGCCGGTTCGTCGATCGCGCCCGGATCGAACGCGGCGAGCTCCACCGCGCCGCGCGCCAGCGCCACGGCCACGCAGTGCTGCACGCTGAACCGCGCGCGCGCCGGGCTGGTGGGCGTGGGCGCGTCGCAGAGCTCGGCGATCGTCCGGTAGCCACGCACCACCACCTCGGCCATCGCCTCGCTCGGCACGCCCGGCGCGAGACGCAACGCGGCGTCGATCGCAGGGTGGGTATGCCGGCACGAGCCCCACGGCTTGATGCTGGTATCGGCGATCTTCCAGCACCGCGACGGCGCCACCAGCGCCTCCGGCCGGGCATCGGCGCAGAACCCCGCGAAGAAGCCCTTCGGCCCCTCGAGGATCTGCGCGGGGCCGCTGAGCCCCGCGGCGGCGAGGCGCGCCGCCGTGACGCCGCTGCGCGCGGCGTGGCCGGCGTGGAGCGGCTTGGTGGCGGTCGCCTCGACGTTGAACTGCCACAGCCCCCCGGCGACGGTGCCGGCGTTGCCGAGCGCCCACACGGTCCGCTCCTGGTCGAGGCGGAGCAGGGCGGCGCCCGCGGCCGCGGCGCCGAACGGACCGCAGGTCGCGGTGTTGTGGAAGATCCGGTAGTGCGTGGGGCCGACCGCCTCTCCGACCCGCGTCATCACCTCGTAGCCGCGCACCACCGCGTCGAGCGTCGCGCCGAGGTCCGCGACCAGCGCCCGCGCGATCGCGAGCGCCGCCGGGATCTCCACGCACGCCGGGTGCGTGACCTAGGCGCGGTG
>CAYMQR010000535.1:0-3864 GCA_964392195.1 uncultured bacterium
CCCCGGCCGCCCGAGCGCCGCCATCCCCAATCCAACACGAGAGACAGCGAGCCCCGAGGCCCCAAGCGAACGCACCTTCACGACTAGCGGAGAGGATTCGCGCCGTACGCGACGAGAGGACTCGATGATCGGCGCGTCGCAGCGCGACGCCACGAGCGAAGCGAGTGACTTGGGGGTGGGAGTCGTACCGGGATCCAGCGACATCGAAACGCGGCGTCAGCGCGTATCGCCGGCGCGGCAGGCGCCGCGCCCTCCGGCCGTCTCACGCAGAAACCAGCAAAGGCGCGATCCAGGCGCGCACGTCCTGGTTCACGGGCACCCGGTAGCGATGGGTGCGCCACAGCTCGTCCTTGCCCTCGACCAGCAGGAAGGCGTCGGTGGGGAGCTCGGAGACGGTCTTGCGGAACGGCTCGCGCAGGCTCTCGTCGAACCACAGCCCCATGCGCCCGCGTGGCGTGTCGCCGACCAGCGCGAACCAGCCCTCGCTCTGGTCGAAGCCGCGCACCCGCATGATCGGCGCGTTCGCCGAGTCCGCGGCGCGGAACTTGGTGCGGTCGCTCTGCATGCGGACCTGCACGGCCCAGGCGAGACGGGTCCCGGCGCTCATCGCGGTCGCATCCTAGTGATCGAGGTGCCTTCTCGCAAGAAGGGGTGTTGTTTCGATCGGGACGCCGCCGTAGAGTCGATTCACGGCCTCCGCGGCCGCGGGGCCTCGTCGAGATCGGAGGGCAACGTGATCGTCACGTGCGGTGGTTGCGGCAAGCGCTTCACCTCTCGCCTCACCGAATGCCCGTTCTGCAAGACGGCCAACCCCAACCCCGATCCGTCCCCGCCCGCCCACGGCGCCGAGCCCGGCGCGGCACCCTCCGCCGACCACGAGCCGGCGCTCCCGCCCCATCAGCAGTACGTCCCGCCGAGCCGCTCCAGCCTGCTGCAGAAGCAGATGGACGGGCAGAAGGCGGGGACCAACCCGATCGTGTTCACGGTGATCAAGCTGGTGGTGGTGCTGGCTCTGCTGGGCGGCGGCGCGTTCGCGGTGAAGAGCTTCTTCACCCCCGACAAGCCCACGGTCTTCCTCGGCGCCTCGCGCGGCAACGAGATCGAGATGCCGGTCGAGAAGCTCGTCAACGCCGGCCCGGAGGTGCTCGACCGGCGCCTCATGCTGATCGCGAAGTTCGGCAAGATGATGCCGGACGACGAGGGCATGAAGCGTTTCGAGGCCATCTCCGCCGCGGGCGTGAGCCTGCCGATCTACGTCGCCGAGGCCCACGCCGGGCCGCTCGCCAGCCTCAAGCCCGGCCAGACCTTCGCGGCGTACGGGACGATCGAGAACAAGGGTCTCGGCTTCAATCCCAAGCCGGCGCTGGTCGTGAAGTGACGGGACGCGCCCGGTTGGCCTAGCCCACGCCGCGCTTCCACCACGATGCAGCGCCCGATCCTGTTCCAGCTCTCGATCGCCGCGGTCATGGTGGCCCTGCTCGGCCACGTGCTCGTGGTCTACCGGCGCGCGACCGCGCTGGTGCTGGTGGGCTGCATCTCCTGGCTGGCGCTCACCAAGGAGTTCGGCACCGTCCACGCCGCGTCACCCGACTACGAGGTGATGATCCAGTCGCTGGTGCCGGGGCCGATCGTCATCGCGTGCGGCTGGGTCATCATCTTCCTGCTCGGCCTCGAGGCGAGCCGGCTGCTCTCCGAGCGCCTGCCGCGCGCGCGGCTCGACCGCTACTTCGCGCGCGCGTTCGTGATCGGGCTCTACGGCGCGCTGGCGTCGATCCCGGTCGAGCTGATCGGCCAGGTGCTGGGCTGGTGGCGGTGGCGCCTGCCGGGCGAGCCGTTCCCGCGGCCGTCGTGGGACGACTGGTTCGGGGTCGAGCTGACGTTCGCGCTGGTGGTGCTGCTGGTGGCCGGCGCGACCCTGCGCTTCCTCTGGCAGTTGCCGGTCATCGCGCTGGTGGGGACGATCCTCGCGGGGCTCATCTTCAAGGACGTCAACAACTGGCGCCTGATCGGCGTCCACCCGGCCCTCATCGCGTTCCCGATCTTCCTCGCCGCGCCGTTCGCGGTGCCTGGGCTGGCGCTCCACGACCGGCTGCGCGCGCCGAGCCCCGCGTCGCGCTGGCGGTTCGCGCCGATCGTGAGCGAGATCGTCATCGTCGGCGTGCTGTGCGGCTACCTGATCGCGCGCGCCCGGTTCCGCGCGCTCGCCTACGGGGTCCCGTACCTGGGCTGGATCGCCGTCCACGCGCGGCTCCTCGGCGGGCTCGATCGGCGCCGCGTGGCGCTCGCCGCGGCGAGCTGAGCGCCGGCGCTGCTAGCGAGCCGGTACCCGGTCTGCCATCCTCCCGGAACGCGACCGCTCGCCTCCCCTCGCGCACCCCACGGACCCGGGTTCGACGCCACGAAAGCCTCCGATCCGTCCCGCCGTCGCCGCGTGCGAGGACCGGTCGCGCTGCTCGCGGCCGGTCTCGTGGCGCTCGTGGCGCTGATCGCCCTCGAGCTCGCGCTGCGCGCCCACGCGGCGAGCGACCCCGGCGTACCGCCCGACCTCGAACCCCACGAGCTCTATCGCACCAGCGCCGACCCCGAGCTGCGCTACGAGTTGATCCCCGGCGCGCGGGTGACCACCGAGCCGGGCGTCGAGGTCGCGATCAACGCCGCCGGCTTCCGCGGCGCGCTGCCGAGCCCGGCGCCGCCACCCGGCACCGAGCGCGTCGTGGTGCTCGGCGACTCCGAGACCCTGGGCGTCAAGCTCGCCGAGCGCGACACCCTGCCCGCCCAACTCGAGCGCGCCCTCGGCGCGCGCCACGGCGGCGCGTGGGAGGTGCTCAACCTCGGCGTCGAGGGCTACGACACCCGCCAGGAGACGCGCCTCTTCGAGACCCGCGGCGCCGCGCTGCGGCCGGGCGTGGTGGTGCTCTACTTCGTGTCGAACGACGTGCTGCCGCCCGAGCTGGTGCGGGTCGCCGACGGCTGGGACCGCTCGCGGGCGATCCGCTGGTTCCGCGACCTGCTGCTCATGAGGCGCGCGGCTCGCCTGGTCGGCACGGGCGACGGCTACCGCAGCTACGTCGAGGAGGTCTACGCGCCCGGATCACCGGTGTGGGCGGAGGCGCGGAGGCGCGTGCGGCGGCTGGCGGACGAGGTCGAGGCGGCGCACGCCCGCTTCGTGGTGGCGGTGGCGCCCGAGATCTTCGGCCTCGAGCGCCGCGAGGAGCTGGCCGACACGCCGTACCGCGCGTTTCACCACGCGCTCGCCTCGCTCGCCGAGGACCGGGTCACGGTGGTGGACCCGCTGCCGGCGCTGGCCGGCTGCGCCGACCGTCCGCGCGAGCTGTGGGCCACGCCCACCGACCACCACAAGAACGGCCGCGCCAACCGCTGCATCGCCGAGTTCCTGGCGGCGAGCGGCGCGTTCGCGCCGCCGGCGCCTCACACCGAGGGACCGTGAGGGCTGAGCTCGCGCAGCACCCGCAGCGAGGCCTCGGGGGCCGCGCGCGCGATCACGCGCAGCGCCGCGAGGAAGGCGGGCTCGGGCTCGATCCGCAGGCGGCCGTCGAGCCACAGCCGCCAGGCGCGCTCGGTCCCGTCCTCGCCCGGCGCGAGCGGCGCGGCGACCAGCGCCGGCTCGACGACCACGCGCGCGGTGGGCGAGGCGCCGAGGAGCGCGGCCGTGGCGGAGCGGTAGCCGGACCAGGCGGCGCCGAACGCGGCGAGCAGCAGCACCGCGAGCACGCACGCCGTCACGGTCGCGGCGCGCAGCAGGGAGCGCGTCACCGCGAACGCGGCGAGCGCGAGCGCCACCGCGGCGAGGGCGAAGACCACGAGAAGCAGCATCGACGGGCCGATCCGCGCGCCGCACGCGCG
>CAYMQR010000536.1:0-3848 GCA_964392195.1 uncultured bacterium
TGAGTTCAATGAGTTTCACTTCCCCCCCCCCCGGGGGCGGGGGGGGGCGGGGGGCGCCCGCCCCCCCCCGCGGCCGGATCGCCCGCCGCCAGGACGCCCCGGATCATCGCGACGCCGTAGGCACCGCTCGAGCGCACGGCGTCCAGGTTGGCCGCGCCGATCCCGCCGAGCGCGAAGATCGGCAGTCCCGGCGTGTCCCGCACGGCCTCGGCGAGGGCTGTGACCCCGGTCGGCTCGCCCATCCCTCGCTTGCTCGGCGTCGCGAACACCGGGCCGAACGTGGCGAAGCTCGCTCCGGCTCGAGCGGCGCGATCGAGCTCGTCCCGCGAGTGCGTGCTCACGCCCACGAGCGCCTCCTCCCCGAGCTGGCGCCTCACGTCGTCCACGCCGACGCCGCCGGCGCTGGTGAGGTCGACGCCGTCGGCCTCGATCCCGCGAGCGAGCTCGAGGCGGCTCGGCTGGTCGCCGGCGTTCAGCAGCAGCAGGGCGCCGTGCTCGCGGGTGAGCTGGCGCAGCCGGGCCGCGAGCTCGGCGAGCTCGCGAGCGGGGAGGTCCTTGTCGCGCAGCTGGACGAGCCGGACGCCGCCCTCGAGCGCGCGCGATACCGCCTCGACGAGCCGCCCACCCGCGACGGCGTGGCGATCGGTGATCAGGTAGAGCCGCGGCAGCGGCCCGTGATCACGCAATCAGGCCGTCGAGCGGGCTCGACGCCGTCGCGTAGAGCTTGCGCGGCATGCGACCCGCGAGGAACGCCTTGCGCCCCGCCTGCACACCGAGCCGCATGGCGTCGGCCATGAGCAAGGGGTCCGCCGCGCCCGCGATGGCGGTGTTCATGAGCACCGCGTCCATGCCGAGCTCGAGGGCGAGGGCGGCGTCCGAGGCGGTCCCGACGCCCGCGTCCACGATCACCGGGAGCTGGATCGTCTCGCGGATGATGCGCAGGTTGGCGGGGTTGCGGATGCCGAGCCCGGAGCCGATCGGCGCCGCGAGCGGCATGACCGTGGGGCAGCCGATGTCGGCGAGCTTCCGGCACGCGATGGGGTCGTCGAGGGTGTAGGGCCACACCTCGAACCCCTCCTTCACGAGCACGCGCGCGGCCTCGAGCGTGGCCTCGTTGTCGGGGAACAGCGTCTTCGGGTCGCCGATCACCTCGAGCTTGAGCAGGTTGCCGACCCCGGCCTCGCGGGCGAGGCGCGCGGTGCGGATCGCCTCCTCGGCCGAGTAGCACCCGGCGGTGTTGGGCAGGATCGTGATCCGCTTCAGGTCGAGGTGATCGAGCAGGTTGGGCTCGTTCGGGTTGGTGATGTTCACGCGCCGCACCGCGACGGTGACGACCTCGGCGCCCGAGCGCTCGATCGCCTCGCGCGTCTGCTCGAACGACGCGTACTTGCCGGTGCCGACGATCAGCCGCGAGCGGAAGGTGCGCGTGCCGATCCGCAGTAGGTCCTCGCTCTCGCTCACTCAGCCACCTCCCACGAACCGGATGATCTCGACCTGGTCACCGTCACGGAGCGCGTGCGCGCCGTGCTCGGATTTGGGGACCACCTCGCGGTTCACCTCGACCGCGCCGAAGCGCTGATCGATCCCGAGGTGGGTGAGCAGGCCCGCGACGGTCATCGGACCCGGCACCTCGCGCTCGTCACCGTTGACCACGACCTTCATGAGAGACGTCGTAACACGCGGTGTACCGGATGTCCTGTCGCCGCCGGCGCCGCCCGCCCGGCCCGTCCGCGTGGTAAACCTCTCTCGATCCATTGGTTGACGACGGTGAATAAGCCCGGTAGTCCGCAGGGTTTGCCCGTCCGAAGGTGAGCCCTTTGAGCGCCGATCCGCCCGACCCGCTCGCGTTCGCCAGCGCCGAGCTCGACGCCCTCGGCGCCAGCGATCTGCGCCGGTTCCTGCGCACCGTGGAGAGCGCGCAGTCGCCCGAGGTCCGGATCGACGGGCGGGACGTGCTGTGCCTGTGCTCGAACAACTACCTCGGGCTGGCGGACGATCCGCGCCTCGTCCGCGCCTCGATGAGAGCCGTGGAGTCGCTCGGGGCGGGCGCCGGCGCGAGCCGGCTCATCTCGGGCAACATGAGCCTCCACGACCAGCTCGAGCGCGCGATCGCCGGATGGAAGGGCACCGAGCGCGCGCTGCTCTTCAACTCCGGCTACCACGCCAACTGCGGGACGATCCCGGCGCTCGTCGGCGCCGGCGACCTGGTGCTCTCGGACGAGCTGAACCACGCGAGCCTGATCGACGGCATCCGGCTCAGCCGCGCGACGGCGCGCGTGTTCCGTCACGGCGACGCCACCGACGTGGCGCGGCTGCTCGCCGACCGGGGCGCGTTCCGCCGCGCGCTGATCGTGACCGACTCGGTGTTCTCGATGGACGGTGACCTGGCGCCTTTGCCGGCGCTCGCCGCGCTCGCGCGGGAGCACGAGGCGCTCGTCTACGTCGACGAAGCCCACGCGAGCGGTGTGCTCGGCGAGCACGGACGTGGCGCCGTGGAGCACTTCGGGATCTCGGATCCCCGCGTCATCCAGATGGGGACGCTCGGCAAGGGGCTCGGCTCGTTCGGCGCGTTCGTCGCCAGCCGCGGCGACGTGATCGAGCTGCTCCTCAACCGGGCGCGCAGCTTCGTGTTCACCACCGGGTTGCCGCCCGCCGTCGCCGCCTCGGCGCTCGCGGCGGTGGAGATCGTGCGCCACGAGCCCGAGCGGCGGCGCCGGCTGAGCGCGCTCACCGAGCGGCTGCGCGGCGGGCTCGCCGCACTCGGCTTCCGTGCCGGTGGAGAGCCCGGCGTGCCGATCGTGCCCGTGATCGTCGGCGAGGCGGCCCCGACCATGGCGCTCGCCGGCGCGCTCTTCGAGCGAGGCGTGCTGGCGAGCGGCATCCGCCCGCCGACCGTGCCGGCGGGGACGTCGCGGATCCGCGCGACGCTCATGGCCACGATGAGCGACGAGCAGATCGATCGAGCGATCGCCGCTTTCGCGGACGCGGGCCGAGCGCTCGGCCTCATCCGCTGACGAGGACCCACACGACCCATGGACGCCGACCGCATCCGACGCCTCGAGGAGCTCGACCGCAAGCACGTCTGGCACCCGTTCACCCAGATGAAGGGGTGGATGGACGAGAAGCCGCTCATCATCGAGCGGGCGGAGGGAAACTGGCTGATCGACGTCGAGGGGAAGCGCTACCTCGACGCGGTCTCGAGCCTGTGGGTCACCGTCCACGGCCACCGGGTGCCGGAGCTCGACGCCGCCGTGACCGACCAGCTCGGGCGCGTCGCGCACTCGACGCTGCTGGGGCTGGCGAGCGTGCCGTCGATCGAGCTCGCCGAGCGGCTGGTGCGGATCGCCCCGCCCGGCCTGAGCCGTGTCTTCTATTCGGACTCGGGGTCGACCGCCGTCGAGGTGGCGCTCAAGATCGCGTACCAGTTCTGGCAGCAACAGCCCGGCGGCAGCCGCAAGAAGCGCTTCGTGTGCTTCGAGAACGCCTACCATGGCGACACCCTGGGCTCGGTGAGCGTGGGCGGGATCGACCTCTTCCATCAGGTCTATCGGCCGCTGCTCTTCGAGACGCTGCGGGTGCCCTCGCCGTATTGCTACCGCTGCCCGCTCGGGAAGAGCTTGCCGGCCTGCGAGACGGCTTGCCTCGAGCCGCTCGAGCGGACGCTCGTCGAGCGCGCCGACGAGATCGTCGCGGTGGTGATCGAGCCGCAGGTGCAGGGCGCGGCGGGGATGCTGGTGCAGCCGCCGGGATACCTGAGGCGGGTGCGCGAGCTCTGCGACCGCTCGGGTGTGCTGCTGATCGCCGACGAGGTCGCCACCGGCTTCGGCCGCACCGGCACGCTCTTCGCC
>CAYMQR010000537.1:0-3842 GCA_964392195.1 uncultured bacterium
GCGCAGGTGGCAGCTGTCGCAGCGGCCGCACGCGCGCCCAGCGGCGTCGGGCTGGTAGCACGAGTGGGTCATGCCGAGGTCGACGCCCAGCGTGGCCGCGGTGCGGATGATCTCCGCCTTGGTCATCGCGACCAGCGGCGCCTGCACGTCGACGGCGTATTCGCCGGTGACGCCGATCCTGGTCGCGACCCGGGCGAGCGCGCGGAACGACTCGATGAACTCGGGGCGGCAGTCGGGATAGCCGCTGTAGTCGAGGGCGTTGACGCCGATGAAGAGGTCGGCGCCGCCGAGCGCCTCGGCCCACGCCAGCGCCAGCGACAGGAACACGGTGTTGCGCGCCGGCACGTAGGTGACCGGGATGCCACCCTCGCCGATCTCGGCGTCGCTGCGGTCGAGCGGCACCTCGCCGTCGCCCACCAGCGCCGAGCCGCCGAAGCCCTTGAGGTCGAGGTCGATCACGCGGTGCGCGGCCACGCCGAGGCTCTTCGCCACCCGCGCCGCGGCGTCGATCTCGCTCGCGTGGCGCTGGCCGTAGCGCACCGTGAGCGCGTAGCAGGTGTAGCCGCGCGACCTCGCGATCGCGAGCACGGTCGCGGAGTCGAGCCCGCCCGAGAGCAGCACCACCGCGCGCTTCGCCGCGGGGCCCGCCTTCCCCTCGCTCACGAACCCGTCTCCCGCCCCAGCTTGGCCGCGTAGCGCGCGGCGAGGGTGCGGGTCAGCACCCGCGCCAGCTCGGTCTTGCTCGCCGGGCCGAGCTTTTCCGTCTCGCCGCCCGCGCTCGACACCACGATCAGCTCGTTCGAGTCGCCGGCGAAGCCCACGCCCGGCTTCGAGACGTCGTTGGCGGCGATCAGGTCGAGCCCCTTGCGGGCGAGCTTGTCGCGCGCGTAGCCAAGCACGTCGCGGGTCTCCACGGCGAAGCCCATCACCACCACGCGCTCGCGCCGCTCGAGGGCCGTGAGCCGCTGCACCAGGTTGGTGATCACGTCGGGCGTGCGGCGGAACTCGATCACCTGGTTGCCGTCGGTCTTCTTGACCTTCTCCGACGACACCGCGACCGGCGTGTAGTCGGCGATCGCCGCGGTGCCGACGTAGAGGTCGAGCTCCGGCGCCCGCGCCAGCACCGCCTCGCACATGTCCTCGGCGCTCACCACCGGCACGACGTGCGCGACCCGCGGCGGCGCGATCGACACCGGGCCGTGGATCAGCGTCACCTCGGCGCCGGCCTCGGCGAGCGCCGCGGCGACCGCGAAGCCCATCTTGCCACTCGACGGGTTGCTCACGAACCGCACAGGGTCGAGGAACTCGCGGGTGGGACCGGCGGTGACCACGGCGCGCGCGCCCGCCAGCGCGCCGGCGAGCGTGACCTCCGCGGGCGGCGCAGCCCCGGCGGCACCGGCGCCCGCGTGACCGAGGAGCGCGAGCACCCGCGCCACGATGGCGTCGGGCTCGCTCATGCGCCCTTCCCCGCTGCGCCCGCTCGCGAGCAGCCCCTCCTCGGGGCCGATCGTCGAGAACCGGCCCAGCTCGCGCAGCCGCGCGACGTGCCCCTGGACCAGCGGGTTCCGCCACATCCCCGTCTCCATCGCCGGCGCCACCAGCACCGGTGCCGGCGACGCGAGCAAGGTGGCGGTGACGACGTCGTCGGCGAGCCCGAGCGCGAGCCGCGCGATGGTGTGCGCGGTGGCGGGCGCCACCACGAAGAGATCGGCCGCGTGCGCCATCTCGACGTGCGCGATGTCGTGGCCGCGGTCCCACAGGTCGCACAGCACCGGCCGCTGCGTGAGCCCCTCGAAGGTCAGCGGGCTCACGAACCTGGTCGCCGCCTCGGTCATCAGCACGTCGACGACCGCGCCGGCGCGCATCAGCCCGCGCACCACCAGGCACGCCTTGTACGCGGCGATCCCGCCGGTGACGCACACCGTGACGGAGGGGGCGCGGCTCACGATTCAGCGCTCATGGGGAAGATCGCACCACCTCGTCGCCGGCCCCGGTGCACCCGACGACCGGAGCCCACACGACTTTCGTGGCCTGCGGGGTCCGTGTCAATCGCGCGCCGCCTCGCTCACCCCCACACCGAGAGGATCGCCACGCCGCCGCCCATGAGGACCACGCCGAGCGCCTTCTGGGCGAGGGAGTCGCGGTCGACGCGCTCCTGGACCATGCCCGGCGCGAAGCGCGCGGTGAGCATCGCCAGCCCCAGCACCACCACCGCGGTGACGCCACCCATGGCGGTGGTGATCGCGACCGAGCCGAGCTGGATCGCGCGGTTCCACAGGAAGAAGCCGAGCGAGCCGAGCAGCAGCGTGCCCGCGACCATCCCGATCGAGAGCAGGTCGGTGTCGAGCGCCTGCTGCAGCGCCTTGCGGCGGATCGCCGGCACGAACACCAGGCCGAGCATCAGCACCGCGAAGCACACGCGGATGAGCAGCGCCGCCGCGACCGGATCGTAGGTCCGCACCAGCGCGCGGGTGATCAGCGCGTACGCCGAGGCGGCGACGACCGCGGGGAGCATGAGCAGCGCGCGCGGGCGGATGGAGGTGAAGGCGCGCAGGTCGTCGACCGAGAGCACGACGCTGCCGAGCAGCAGCATCGGGAACGCGATCCGCGCCGCGCCCGGCAGCCCTTCGTCCCACAGCAGCTTGGTGGCGATCAGCACGAAGATCGGCTCGAGGTGCCAGAGCGGCACCACCCTGGAGGCCTCCTCGGTCTCGAGCGCCGCGTAGTAGGGCCACAGCACGGCGACGAACACGGCGCCGGCCGCGAAGGCGAGGCCGAGCTCGCGCGCGCTCGGCGCCGGCACGTCGACCCACGGCAGGAGCAGCGCCAGCAGCGGCGCGCACCACGCGCCCAGGATCACGTACGCGCCGGCCGACACGGCGCGCGTGGACACCACGACCCGGTCGAGGAAGTTCGAGACTCCCCAGATCACGTAGGCCGCGATCGCGAGGCCTACGGCGCTATCCATCGAGGAGCGCGGCGTCCTTCGGAGGTGGCTTGGGAACGTGGTTGGTGATCCGCGAGCCGGGCACGCGGGTCACGAGCGGCTGGACGCTGGTGGTGGTCGTGGACTCGCGGACGTAGCGGCGCGGGTTGCGCTTCGACTCGCGCTGCAGGTCGTCCCAGCCGAGCGCCGGCGGCGCCCGCCGCGCCAGCACCCGCCACAGCGTGTGCACCACGATCGCCGCGACGGCGACGACGCAGACGATCAGACCGGGATCGAGCACCACGTCCTTCAAGCCGCCGTCCCCTTCACTTCGCCCACGCGTGCACCAGGTCGCGGGTCAGGTTCTTGGTGTGCGCTTCCAGGGTGCCGCCGCCGATCTCGAGCAGCTTCGCGTCGCGCAACAATCGCTCCACGTTGTACTCACGGCAATAACCGTAACCGCCCAGCACCTGCATCGCCCGGTCTGCGACGTCCTTGCCGACCGGCGCGCCGAACAGCTTGGCCGCGTCCGAGCCGATGCGGTTGCGGGTGTCCGGCCCCACGCCGCGCGCCACGTGGTAGAGCAGCGCGCGCAGCGCCTCGGTCTCGGCGTACGACACCGCGATGTGGGTCTGGATCTGGCCGAAGTGGTGGAGCGGCTGGCCGAAGGCGCGGCGCTGGTCGGCGTAGCGGATCATGATGTCGAGGCAGCGGTCGGCGATGCCGAGGCTCATGGCGGCGAGCGTGAGCCGCTCGAGCTCGAGGTTGCGCATCATGTTGCGGATGCCGCCACCTTCGGTGCCGAGCAGGTTCGCCGCGGGCACGCGGCACTCGTCGAACAAGAGCTCGCTCATCGTGCTGCCCCGCATGCCCATCTTGTGGGTCTTCTCGAGGGTGGTGAAGACGGGGAAGGAGC
>CAYMQR010000538.1:0-3827 GCA_964392195.1 uncultured bacterium
CCGAGGCTCACCTGGCCCGCGTCCGCCAGCTCGAGCCCGGCGAGGATCCGCAGGAGGGTCGTCTTGCCGCACCCCGACGGCCCGAGCAGCGTCGCGAACTCGCCGCTCTCGACGGTCAGGCTCACGTCGTCGAGCGCCACCAGCTCGCCGAAGCGCTTCCGCGCTCCGCGCACCACCAAGCCTGGAGTTTCGTCGGGGCTCGCGGCGGAAGCGGGCTCGGGCGCTGCGGACATGGCGGGGGGAACTAGTCCCCGCGCGACCTCCTGTCAACGGTTTCGTCGAAAAACCGGCGCGAGGCGTCACTGGAGCGCGGTGGCGCGGGGGCGCCACTGGGGCAGCGTGATCGCGTCGCTCACGTCCTCGAAGGCCACCTCGACCGGCAGGCCGATGCGCGCGGCGGCCGGGGGGACCTGGAGCAGGTTGCCGACGATGCGCAGCCGCGGGTCCTCGTCGAGCTCGACCAGCACGATCGCGAACGGCGCCCGCTCCTGGAAGGCCGGCAGCACCGGCGGATGGGCGACGACGAAGCTGAAGATCGTGCCGCGCCCGGACATCGGCGCCCACTCCACTGCGAGCGAGCGGCAAGCGTCGCACATCGGCTGCGGCGGGAAGCGCAGCCGCCGGCACGCGCCGCAGCGCTGCACCACCAGCTCGCGCCGCTTCGCCGCCTCCCAGTAGGGGCGGCTCGCGTCGTCGGGCTGGGGCAGGGGGCGGGATGGGGTGGTCATGGAGACGAGCGCCGGGACGAGTCGTCAGACCGGCCGAGGTGGATCAGACGCGCACCCTGCGCACTCCGTAGCGCTCGAAGATCGGATCGACGGTGGCGACGCTCATCCGCTCGAGCGCGGCCTGCGCGACGAGCAGCCGGTCGAAGGGATCGCGGTGGTGGTGCGGGAGGGTGGCTACGTGGCTCGCGTGGTCGATCTCGACGGGGAGCGGCGTGACGCCGTCGCGGAGCAGCCGCGGCGCGATGAACTTGCGCGGTGGCTCGGGTAACGGGAGCTTGCCGAGACGGTGCTTGATCGCGATCTCCCAGGCGCTCGCGGCCGACAGGAAGAGCGCGTTGTCGCGCGACGAGAGGGCCTCCCGCAGCCGGGGCCCGAGGCGATCGGGCTCCGCGATCATCCACAGCCACACGTGGGTGTCGAGGAGGATCCTCACGCCTCGAAGTCCGCCACGACGCCGTCGGGGAGCGGAGCGTCGAAGTCGTCCGGAACGACGAACGCGCCGGCGTCGCGGCCCAGAACGCGGCCACCGCCGGGCTCACCGAGCGGGGACAAGCGCGCGACCGGGCGGCCGGCGCGCGCAATCAGGACTTCCTCGCCGTTCTCGACCCGCGCCAGGAGCCGCGACAGGTTGGTCTTGGCATCGTGGACGTTCAGGATCGCGGGCTTCTTCGTGGAGCGGGCCGGACGCATGTGGACTAAGCTAAGAGCGCTGCTCGACTAAGTCAATCAGCGCGCATCCGTGGCGAGGATCATCGCGCTGGTGGGCACGCCGGCGCCGCTCGTCACCAGGCTGAGCTCGGCGTCCTCGACCTGGCAGGTGGAGGTGCCGCGGATCTGGCGCGTGCCTTCGAGGATCAGGTTGAAGCCGTGGACGTACGCCTCGGAGAGACCGCCGCCGCTGGTGTTGGTGGGCAGGTCGCCGTCGGGCCACTCGAGGATGCCGGTCTCGACGAGCGGGCCGCTCTCGCCGGGCGCGCAGAAGCCGAACTCCTCGAGGGTGAAGAGCACGAGCGGCGTGAAGGCGTCGTAGATCTGGGCGACGTCGAGGTCGCCGGGAGCGACGCCCGCGCGCGCGAAGAGATCGCGTGCCACGAACGTGGACGGCGTCTCGAGGAAGCGCGGGCCGTAGTAGTCGGTCATCACGAAGTGGCGCTCGCCGCTCGCCTGCGCCGCCGCCAGCACCACCGCGGGCCGCTGGCGCAGGTCGCGGGCGCGCTCGACCGACGTCACCACGACCGCGAGGGCGCCGTCGGTCTCGAGGCAGCAGTCGAGCTTGCGCAGCGGGTCCGACACCAGCCGCGAGGCCTGGTGGTCGGCGAGGGTCATCGGCTCGCGCATCAGCGCCGAAGGGTTGCGCGCCGCGTGCTTGCGGCACGCCACCGCCGCCATCCCGAAGTGGGCGCTGGTGGTGCCGTGCTCGTGCATGTGGCGGCGGGCGAGCATGGCGATCTGGTCGACCGGCCGCACCAGCCCGTAGGGCGCCGTGAACTGCTTGTCGCCGGGCACGCCCGCGCCGGTGCCGGCCCACGGGCGCCCGCCGCTGCCGCGGTTCCGCGCCCGCCAGCACACCACGACCGACGCCTGGCCGGTGGCGATCGCCATCGCCGCCAGCGCCACGGTGGCGCAGCCGGCGCCGCCGCCGTAGGGCACGGCGGCGAAGAAGCGTAAGGAGGGGATGCCGAGGTTGCGGGCGATCTCGACCTCGGTGGTCGACTCGAGGTCGAAGCGCACCAGGCCGTCGACGTCGGCAGGGGTGAGGCCGGCGTCGTCGAGCGCGGCGGAGATCGCCTGGAGCGCGATGGTGCGCTCGGGCAAGCCGATGTCCTTGGCGAACGCGGTCCGGCCGATCCCGGCGATCGCAGCGCGCCGCTTCACGCGTGCCTCACGGCTTGGGAGCCCGCTCGCCCTTGCGCGGCGGCTCCTTGTACTCCCACGCGGGCTTGCGCTTCTCGACGTAGGCGCGGGCGCCTTCCCTGGCGTCGGGGTAGGCGCGCGGGAAGCCGTGGACGACGTCCCAGCCCATCTCGAGGGCCTCGCCGAGGCCGGTGTCGAGGCTCTCCCAGATCGCGTGGCGGCTCCAGAACACCGCGTTCGGCGAGCTCTCGCAGATCGTGGTGGCGATCGCCTTGGCGCGCGCGAGGAGCTGGTCGGGGGCCACGACCTCGCTCACCAGCCCGAGCTGGTAGGCGCGCGCCGCCGACCAGCGCTCGGCCTTGCCCAGCATCACCAGCCGGAACACCGCCTCGAGCGGGATCTTGCGTGCCAGCCGGAGCGTGCCGGCGATCGAGACCTGGCCCGCCGAGGTGCGGGCGTCGGTGAAGACGGCGCTCTCGCTGGCGATCACGATGTCGGCGTCCGCGACGAACACCAGCCCGCCGCCGGCGCACATGCCGTTCACCGCGGCGATGACCGGCTTGCCGAGATCGCAGTCGAGCGAGGTGAGGCGCACCGCGCCGCCTGGCTTGGGCGCGGCGGCGGCCGCCGGCGGCGGCTCGCGCAGGTCCATCCCGGTACAGAACGCGCGCTCGCCGGCGCCGGTCACCACCACGCACCACAGGGTGGAGTCCGCACGCAGCTCCTCCCACGCACGCGGGAGCTCGGCGCGCATCACCGAGTCGAACGCGTTCATGCGGTCGGGCCGATCCAGCGTGAGCACCGCCACGTGCGGCGCCGCCTCGTCGCGCTCGATCCGTAACGTCTGGTAGCTCATCGGTCCCCCGTCGCTTCCGATCGTGGTGGCGCGCGCGAGCGCGCCGTCAGTCGAGCACCAGCGGCTGCCAGCGCGGTTTGCGCTTCTCGCGGAAGGCGAGCGCACCCTCGCGTCCGTCGGGGTGGCCGCGGTGGCTGTCGATCGCGTGCTGGCCGATCGTGAGCGCCGCGCTCATCCCGCCGTCGAGGCTCTCCCACAAGGCCCGCTTGGTGGTCGCGATCGCCGCCGGCGAGCCCTCGCCGATCAGCGCCGCGAGCTCGAACGCGCGCGCCAGCAGCGACTCCCGCGGCACCACCTCGCCGACCAGGCCGAGCTCGAACGCGCGCTCGGCCGACATGCGCTCGCGGGAACCCACCAGCGCCATGCGCAGCACCGGCTCCAGCGCCATG
>CAYMQR010000539.1:0-3826 GCA_964392195.1 uncultured bacterium
GGGTCGCCCGGGCCGTTCGAGAGGAAGATGCCGTCGGGCTCGAGCGCCAGCACCTGCCCGGCGGTGGTGCTCGCTGGCACCACGGTGACCTTGCATCCTTCGGCCACCAGCCGCCGCAGGATGTTCCACTTCACGCCGAAGTCGTAGGCGACCACGTGCGGCGCGTGGGCCGGATCGTCGACGCCGTCCACGTAACCCTGGCCCAGCACCCAGCGACCCTGCGTCCACTCGCGTGGCGCGGTGCCCGTGACCTCGGCGACGAGATCGCGCCCCTCGAGCCCCGGCAGGGCGCGAGCGCGATCGACGAGCTCGTCGCGGGAGAGGCTCGCCGGCCCGATCATCGCCATCGTGCAGCCGGTCTCGCGGAGCTTGCGGGTCAGCGTGCGAGTGTCCACTCCCTCGATGCCCGCGACGCCCTGCTCCGCCAGCCACGTGTCCAGGTCCTGGCGCGAGCGCCAGTTACTCCGGACCGGGCTCAGCTCGCGCACCACGAACCCGGCGAGGTGCGCCTTCGCGGACTCCATGTCCTCCGGGTTCACGCCGACGTTGCCGACGTGGGGATAGGTCATGGACACGATCTGTCCGCGGTAGGACGGATCGGTGAGCACTTCCTGGTAGCCGGTGAGGCCGGTGTTGAACACCAGCTCGCCGCCCGACTCGACGTCCGCACCGAAGCCTTGGCCGTCGAGCACGGTGCCGTCGGCGAGCGCCAGCCTCATGGGACGTTTCGCCCGCGTCATCGGATCACCCTTCCCGTGTCTGGGTTCGAGCGGCCTCGTGTACGACCCGGCCGCCGACCACAGTGGTAACCGCTCGCCCGCGGAGCTTGAAGCCCGTGAAGGGCGAGTTGCGGGACTTGCTGCGCATGCCGTCCGGCTGGAACACCCACTCGAGCTCCGGGTCGACGATCACCAGGTCGGCGTCGGCACCCACCGCGAGCGTGCCCTTGGCGATGCCGAGCGCGCGCGACGCGCCGAGGGCCATCAGCTCCACCGCGCGAGCCCGGCTCAGCACGCCCTTGCGCACCAGGTCGAGCGTGAGCGGCAGCACCGTCTCGAGACCGACCACGCCGAACGCCGCGAGCCCGAACTCGACGTGCTTGCAGGTCGCGTCGTGGGGGGCATGGTCGGTGGCGATCGCGTCGATGGTCCCGTCGGCGAGCCCGGCGAGGAGCGCCTCGCGATCGCGCCGACTGCGCAGCGGTGGGTTCATCTTGGCGTGGGTGTCGTAGTCGCCCACGGCCTCCTCGGTGAGCGTGAAGTGGTGTGGCGTGGCCTCGGCGGTGACCTGGATACCCGAGCGCTTGGCCCGCCTCACCATCTCCACCGCTCCTGCCGTCGAGAGGTGGGCGATGTGGACCCGGGCGCCCGTGTAGGCGCCCAGGGCGATGTCGCGCGCCACCATCACGTCCTCGGCCACCGACGGCATGCCGCCGAGTCCGAGCTTGAGCGAGAGCTCGCCCTCGTTCATCGAGCCGCCGCGGGTCAGGTTCTTGTCCTCGCAGTGCGAGATCACCAGACGGTCGAACGAGCTCGCGTAGTCGAGGGCGTGGCGCGCCAGCCGCGAGTTCATGACCGGCTGGCCGTCGTCCGAGTAGGCGATGCAGCCGGCCTCGGCGAGCTCGCCGAGATCGGCGAGCTCCTCGCCCTTCAGGCCGCGGGTGACGGCGCCGATCGGCAGCACGTTCACCAGCCCTTCGCTCCTGGCCTTGCGGAGGATGTAGTCGGTGACCGAGGCGTTGTCGTTGACCGGGATCGTGTTGGCCATGCAGGCCACGGTGGTGACGCCGCCGGCCGCCGCCGCGCGGGTGCCGCTCGCGACGGTCTCCTTGTGCTCCTCGCCCGGCTCGCGGAGGTGAACGTGCATGTCGACGAGCCCGGGCAGCACCCAGCAGCCGCGCGCGTCGAGGCGCTGGTCGGCCTGCTTCACCTCGCCCGGCGCGACCACCGCCACGACCTTGCCGTCCTCGATCAGCGCGTCGCGCGCCTCCTCGAGGCGCGACGACGGGTCGCTCACCAGCCCCCCGTCAACCACGAGGCGCAACGGAACCTCGCGCGACCAGGAGATAGAGGAGCGCCATCCGCACCGCGACGCCGTTGGTGACCTGGTCGAGGATCACCGAATACGGTCCGTCCGCCACCTCGGGCGAGATCTCGACACCCCGGTTCATCGGGCCGGGATGCATGATGATGACGTCGGGCTTGGCGAGGCGCACCCGTGCGGGCGAGAGCCCGAAGAAGCGCGCGTACTCACGCAGCGACGGGATCGTCGAGGTGCCCTGCCGCTCGCGCTGGATGCGCAGCATCATGATGACGTCCGCGCCGTCGATCGCCGGCTCGATGCGGCGGTGCAGGCGTGCACCGAAGCTCTCGAACCACGGCGACATCAGCGTGCCCGGGCCGCACAGGTGGACCTCGGCGCCGAGCGCGCGCAGCCCGTAGAGGTTCGAGCGCACCACCCGGCTGTGCAGCAGGTCGCCCACGATCGCGACCTTGAGGCCCTCGAGCGAGCCGAGCCGCTCCTGCATGGTGAAGAGGTCGAGCAGCCCCTGGCTGGGGTGCTCGTGGGCGCCGTCGCCGGCGTTGATCACCGGGCAGCCCACCTGGCGGGCCAGGAAGTTGCAGGCGCCGGACTCCGAGTGGCGGACCACGATCGCGTCGGGTCGCATCGCCTCGAGGTCGAGCGCGGTGTCGAGGAGCGTCTCGCCCTTCGAGGTGCTCGAGCTCGAGCCGCCCACGTTGATGGTGTCCGCCGAGAGCCGCTTGGCCGCGATCTCGAAGCTCGACCGGGTGCGGGTCGACGCCTCGGCGAACAGGCACACCACGGTCTTGCCGCGCAGCGTCGGTACCTTCTTCACCGGCCGCTCGGACACGTCCTTCATCCGCCGCGCCACGTCGAGCACGCCCTGGATCTGCTCGCGGCTCAGCCCTTCGAGACCGAGCAGGTGTTTGCCGATCAGCGGCGCGTGCGGCTCGCCGATGCCGAAATCCAGGTTCTCCTGGGAGGTCGGCGCCCGGGACGAGACCGCGCGGTCAGGCATGCGCGCCTCCCGGCGCCGCGCCGTTCTCGCGCTCGAGCAGCACGGCGGTGTCGTCGCCGCCCTCTTCCGCGAGCAGCACCTCGACCTGATCGCTGGAGCGCGTCTCCACCCGGAGGCCCGCGTAGTCGGGCTGGATCGGCAGCTCGCGATGGCCGCGGTCGACGAGGACCGCGAGCTGGACGCCGCGCGGGCGCCCGTAGTCGACGAGGGCGTCGAGCGCGGCGCGGATGGTGCGGCCGGTGTAGAGGACGTCGTCCACCAGCACCACCGTGATGCCCTCGATCTCGAACGGGATCTCGGTCGAGCCGACGATCGGGTTCGGCCCGACGCGATCGAGGTCGTCGCGGTAGAGCGTGATGTCGACGATCCCGACCGGCGGCTCCCGCCCTGCCACCGCGAGGCGTTTGGCGAGACGGTTGGCGAGGTGGACCCCGCCGCGCCGGATGCCGATCAGCGCCACCTGGCCGGGCTCGGGGTTGCGCGACCGGATCTCGTCCGCGAGCGAGCCCAGCGCGGTCCCGAGCTCGGCGGCGCCGAGCAAGGTCCGGGCGATCCGGTACCCCCGGGGCAGCCGCCGCCGGGGCGCGGGCGTGGTGGTCATGACGAGGAGATTCCGTCCGTGGCGAACGAGACGAGGTTAAAAAAAAACCTCCCTCCCGGTGGGAGGCGAGGTCGGGTCGAGACCCGCGCGGCGAACCCGCTCATGCGGTGCCCATGCGTGAGAACCGCGCGCTATCTAGCACTCACCCCCACCTCCGTCAATTTCACGATGACGACGCGGCGCCG
>CAYMQR010000540.1:0-3816 GCA_964392195.1 uncultured bacterium
GTTCGCCCGGCTGCGCGGCCTCTACCTCGAGCTCGACGAGCGGGAGCAGCAGAGCGTCGCGGACCTGAACGGAGAGCTGCTCGCGGCGCTCCGCGATCACGACCGGGAGCGCGCCGTCGCCGTGCTCAAGGCCCGCATGGACCGCGACCGCGCCACCTTCGCCAGCCGCGCGTGAGCGCGGCTGGCGCGCGCCGCGCCACGGAGCGATTGCGTCGCCGGGGTGAACCGGGCGACCATTCGCTCGCTGGCGAGAACGAATCGATACAGTCGTATACTCCGCGCCCGCGCGGAATCGCCGGTCTCGCGCGCCCCGGGAGACGAGCTTCGATGAACGACCGAAACCTGATCACGATTCTCAGCCTCGTCGTCGCGCTCGGGCTCGGCGCCTGCGATTCCGGCTCGAACGGACCGCCGCCGGGCCGCACGTTCAAGATCGCCGCCGGCGCGACCGCCACCACCGACATGGTCGCGGCGATGGTGCAGGCCGCGCCCGGTGACGTGATCCAGTTCGACTGCGGCTACTTCGAGCTCGATACCACGCTGCAGATCATCAACACCGAGGACGTGCGCATCACCGGCTGCGGCCGCGACCAGACCGTGCTGTCGTTCCGCTCGGCGAGCTCGGCGCAGGGCATCCTGATCGTCAACGTCCACGGCATCACGATCCAGGACCTCACCGTCCTCGACGCGGGTGGCAACGGCATCGAGATGCGCGGCGTCGATCACGGCACCCTGCAGCGGGTGCGCGCGATGTGGTCGTCGGGCGGCGGGCGCGCGAGCAAGACCCCGATCACCGCCGACAACTACGCAGCCGACGGCTACCGGCTCCTCAACGTGCCGTGCACCCAGCCGTCCATGAAGAAGCCCGGCACGCCCGGCGCCACTCCCTCGCCCGACTACGCGATGGACCCCAACAACGGGCGCTACGCGATCTACCCGGTGCTGTCGACGAACATCCTGATCGAGGACTCGGAAGGAGTGGGCGCCTCGGACGCAGGCATCTACGTCGGCCAGAGCAACAACGCGATCATGCGGCGCAACCGCGCCGTCTACAACCCGTTCGGCTTCGAGATCGAGAACGTCCAGGCGGGCGAATACGACTCGAACCTCGCCGAGTGCAACACCGGCGGCATGCTGGTCTACGACCTCGACGGCCTCACCCAGTACGGCGAGCGCACCCGCGTTCACGGCAACGTGATCCGCAACAACAACAGCTACAACGTCGCGCTCCACCCGGGTCTGGTGCGGCTGGTGCCCGCCGGCACCGGCATCATCACTCTCGGCTACGACCGCATCGACGTCTTCGACAACGAGTTCCGCGACAACAACACCGTCGGCTTCCTGCACATGTCGTACGCGCTCTTCCCGAAGAGCGACCAGCCCACCGACCTGCGCCTCGACGGCTACACCGAGGGTGTCCACCTCTTCCAGAACCGCTTCTTCAACAACGGCAACCAGCCGGCGATGCCGACGCTCGACGACCTGGCGAACGGCGAGATCCTCAAGGCGTTCCCGCTGCTGATGGCGATCAAGAACCTCGCCGGCTGCGGCAAGCCCGAATACGCGGGCGTCTGTCCGAGCGGCGGCGGGCTGCGCGGCGGGCACATCCTGTGGGACGGGCTGCTCGACGGCTACGACGCCGCGTGCCCGTACCCGGTCGACGCCGCCGGAAACCCCGTGCCCAAGGACGAGCTCGGCAAGCCGATCCTCGGCAACCAGTACCCGAACCCGCCCTGCCACTACAACGCGTACAAGTTCGACACCACGCAGGAGGGCGCGCCGCGCATCAAGCCCGACTGGGCGCCGTCGTGCATCGACGAGGACAACGAGCTCTCGAGCGACAGCGTGCCGTACGCGAACTTCCACGGGCTCCAGGGGCTCGAGTGGCTGATCGAGTCCGAGGTCGACCCCGCCAGGCCCGAGACCGTGACTGCGGCGCTCGCGCGGGTCGGGACCCAGGCGGTGCAGTTCGCGTCGGACCTCGACGTCACGCCGCACCGCTGTGTCGCCCAGTACGGCGAGAACCTGCCGCTCCTGCCGAAGGTGACGATGCCGCCCTTCGAGCGCAGCGGCGACTACGACCCGGCGCCCACCGCCGCCGAGGTCGCGAAGCTGTGCGGGGCGAGCGTGCCCGAGGGGCAGGCGAACTTCGCGGCGGCGCCGGTCGACTGCCCGACCCTCGACCAGTACCACCTGTTCGCCGATCCCGAGGAGCCGCGCAGCGCGCCCAACGGCGGCCAGCCGTTCGTGCTCAACACCAAGCTCTTCTCCGACTACTCGGTGAAGTACCGCGTGGCCTACCTGCCTCCCGGCACCCAGGCCGCCTACAACGACAAGGCGAGCAACGGCGTCGACGCCACGCTGGTGTTCCCGGTCGGCACCATCATCGCCAAGACGTTCGCGTTCGCGAACGAGACCACCAAGACCGAGGTGCCGGTCGAGACGCGCCTGCTCATCAAGCGCGTCACCTCCAAGGGGCAGGTCCACTGGGACGGCGCCGCCTACGTGTGGGGCACCGACGACGCCACCGGGAAGCGGGTGGCGAAGCTCGCGCTCGGCGGCGGCTCCGCCACGCCGTCGTGGGACTACCACGACGTCGACTCGGGGGTGCGCCACGTCGGCAGCACCCAGGAGTACGTGATCCCGAGCCGCGCCCAGTGCCTCACCTGCCACTCGGCGCAGAACAAGGACCCCGGCGCCTCGCCGATCGGCCCCAAGGTGCGCTTCCTGAACCGGCCCTACGGCGCCGAGTCGACCTTCGAGAGCGCGCAGCGCTCGCCCGCGGTGCTCGGCCAGAACCAGATCGACTACTGGTGCAAGCAGGGGCTGCTGAGCGGGTGTCCGCAGGACCTCGGCGTGGACGCATCCACCCAGATCGCGACCCGCCTCGAGCGCGTGCCGGTGTTCAACAAGCCGGGCGACTCGGGTTTCCCCGCCGACTCGCCGCAGGACATCGAGGCACGCGCCCGCGCCTACCTCGAGGTGAACTGCGAGCACTGCCACAGCCCCGGCGGGTTCGCCGCCAGCACCGGGCTCTACCTCGACTCGTTCCGGCCGATGGACGGCAGCTACGGCATCTGCAAGCAGCCGACCGCCGCCGGCCAGGAAGGCAGCGGCGGGCTCACCTACGACATCCAGCCCGGCGCCGCGCACAAGTCGATCCTCGAGTTCCGCACCGGACCCGACGCCACGACTCCCGGCGCCATGATGCCGCCGCTCGCGCGCAGCGTCGTCCACGAGGAGGGCCACGAGCTCCTCGAGCGCTGGATCAACGAGGTCGTGACCGCCGACGAGAGCCGCTACCCGGGCTCGACGAGCTGCGCCGGGAAGTAGCGGGGCGTGCGGCCCGATGGAGGCGTCGCGGCTCTGTGCGACGAGGAGCACCTCCCTCGCCGCCGCCGAGCCCACGCCGGACGAGTGAGTAACGTCTAGGTCCCGTCGTGGACCGTGAGTCGGCTCGTCGCGCGCGCCGTCCGACGGCTCGCGCACGTGGTGTCGGCGGGGGAAGAATGGGACGTTGGATCGCGGCACTTCGCCTCGGCGTTTGCCTTTCCGTCCTCGCCGCGACGGGCGCGCTCGCGGCGCCCTTCGCGACCGAGTCCGGCCTCGTCGAGGGCGTGGTCGAGGGCGGCGTGACGGTGTTCAAGGGCATCCCGTTCGCCGCGCCGCCGGTCGGCGAGCTGCGCTGGCGCGCGCCCGAGGCACCGCGTCCCTGGAGCGGCGTCCGCCTCGCCGACACGTTCTCGCCGGTGTGCATGCAGCGCGGCTCGTACCCGGAGGACGCGCCGGCGGAGCCGACGAGCGAGGACTGCCTGT
>CAYMQR010000541.1:0-3808 GCA_964392195.1 uncultured bacterium
ACCGCGCGCGAGTCGATCATGGCGGCGCGCCAGGCCGGCGCGCAGGCGCAGCGGTTGAAGCCGCTCGCGACCGCGAAGCTGCTCGAGGTGCTGTCGGTTCGCCGCGCCGAGCCGAGCCCGGTGGTGACGTTCGCCGCGCGGGGAGCCCAGCCATGAACATCATCGCCGCCGCTCGGCCGCCCGAGCTCACCGTGTTCGAGGACGCCGTCGACCGCCTCGAGCTCGCGGTCTCGACCCCGGTCGTGATCCAGACGCTGCTCGCCGCCATCGCCGATCCGCGCAGCTCGCTGCGCGACGTCGAGGGGGCGCTGTCCACCGACCCGGCGCTGGTGACGCGCGTGCTCAAGCTGGCGTCGTCGGCCGCCTACGCCTGCCGCCCGGTGCGCGATCTCGCCGGCGCCATCCAGACGGTCGGCCTGGCCCAGCTCCGGCGCCTGGCGGTCACGGCCCACTTCACGCAGGGCGCGAGCCCGCTCGCGCGCGAGCTGTGGGCGTACTCGCTGGCGGTCGCGTTCACGTGCGAGCGCATGGCCGCGACCGTGCGCACGCCGCCCGGCCCCGACCCGTTCCTGTGCGGCCTGCTCCACGACATCGGCAAGCTCGTGCTCGAGCGGCTGTTCGGCGCGCGCTACACGCGGCTCGGGATCGTCCCCGGCGACGCGGGCCAGGGCCCCATCGAGCAGGAGCACTTCGGCTTCGACCACGCCGACCTCGGCGCAATGGCCGTGGCTCGCTGGAACCTGTTCCCCGAGCTCGAGCTGGTCGTGCAGCTCCACCACCAGCCGCTGGTCGCGGAGCGGCTCGGGCTCCCGGGCTCGACGAGCGCGGCGATCGAGCTGGTGGCGCTCGCGCGGTCGGCGTTCCTGGCCACGTCGGGCACGGTCACCGACGTCGATCCGGCCCGCGACGAGCTGTTCACCGAGCTCGCGCGCCGCCGCGGCGTCCCCGTGGAGGCGGCCCTGGTCCTCGCGCAGGAGGCGCGGGCCCAGGCCGTGGCCGTCCTCGGCGTGCTGTCGTAGCGCGGCTCAGCGGAACAGGCGGTGCGGACGCGCGATCGCGGCGCGCTCCCGTCGCGACACGCCCTCGGCCTCGAGCACCTTCACGCGGGCCACGCCGCGGCGCGTGATCGACAGCTCGCCCTGGAACGACTCGAGCTCGAGCGCGTGGTTGCGCATCGCCACCCTGATCGGGTCCGAGCAGCGCGGGCCGTTGCGGTCGACGCGGCACACGACCACGTAGTCCGACGAGAAGGTCGGGCCGTCGTCGCAACCGCATGGATCGCGGTAGCTCGAGTAGCCGAGCCACACCTCCGGCTCGCGGTCGCCGAGCACGTCGACGAGCCCGAGCTCGTCGAGCGTGTAGAAGGTGCCGTTGCCGGCCGCGGCGTCGAGCCGGTCGCGCGACCAGCCGCGCTCCGTGCGCAGCCGGAGCTCGTACACGTCGTCGTCGCCGAGCACCACCCGGGCCTCGCGGATCGCGCCACCGCCGATCACCGCCTCGGGGATGTCGTCGTCGGCGGTGGGCATCGGTTCGGGCGGGCCGGCGGGGGGCGGGGGCGGCACGTCGACGCCCGCCGCGGCGAGCGAGATCGTTGCCGTGATGACGGACGTCACGATCGCAGCCGGGCGCATGCCGGGCGGACACGCCGACCGGACGCCGGTTGCGCCGGAGGTCAGGTGGCGGGCGCCGGGTTCGCGGCGATCGCGCGCTTGAGCCAGGCGCCGAGCGCGTCCTTGGCCAGGCCGATCGCGAGCGTGGCGATCACACCGCCCAGCCGGATGGGCGCGGTCGCGCCGCGGTTCGGGCCGCGTCCGCTGCCGGGCAGGGCGACGAGCGCGCCGGCGCCGAACGCGAGGCCCACCGCCGCGAGCGGGTGCTCGCCGATGACGTGGCGCACGTCGAGCGAGTCGCGCGCGTGGTCGACGCGGCGGCTGACCTCGAACAGCCTCCGGATCAGGCGGTTGCGCGCCATGGCCATCTTGCGGTTCACCTCTCGCATCTCGTCGGTCGCGGTGGCGGGCTGAGCGTCCATGGTCCGAGCACCAGCAAGCGGTGTGCCGCGGCACGACGCTTGCTGCACCGGTGGTCATGCTGTCCACCAACGGGAAGAAGTCCGTTCGCACCCCTCGCGACGAGTCCACCAGCGACCTCGTCGGCGGCCTGCTCGCCGACGCCAAGGACCTGGTCACCGCCCACGGCGAGCACCTGAAGCTCGAGCTCAAGAGCGAGGTCGCGTCCCTGACCGACACGATCAAGATGACGGGCATCGCCATCGCGGCGGTCGTCCTCGCCGGGCTCCTGCTCGCCCACGCGGTCGCGCTCGCGCTGATGGCGGCGACCGGGCTGCCGGACTGGGCCTGCTACGGCCTCGTCGGCGCCGTCCTGGCGGCGGCCGGCTACCTCGTGTACCGGAGCCGTCCCCCGAGCGTCGATCTGGTGCCCAGCGACGCGCTGTCGTCGATCAAGCACGACGTGCAGCGCGTCGCCGACGCCATCGACCCGTGACGCCCGCGCGTCAGCGGCGCACGAGGCGCATCGCGACGTAGCCGACGCCGAACGCGATGCCGATCGCGACGAACGGGTTCGCCTTGATCAGCCGGCGCGCCTCGCTGAAGAACGAGCCGGTACGATCGACCACCACGTCCTTGCCGTGGACGATCTTGTCCTTCACCGCGCCGGTCGCGTCGACCAGGCGGTCCTTCGCCTCGGCCAGCGAGTCCTTGATGCGGTCCTTCACCTCGGCCGCCTTCTGCGTGCCCTGGTCGACCGCGCCCTTGAGCGAGTCGGACGCGGTGTCGATCTTGTCCTTCGCGATCGATCCGGCGTTGCCGAGCGAACCGCCCATCGTGCCGGTGTGACCCATCGTGTTTCCATACGTGGTTGCCATCGGAGCTCTCCTCGAAAGTTGAGATTCGCTACCGACCTCAGCAACCTACGTGCCACGGAGGTGGGCGTGGCGCGCACTCCGGCGGGCCCTCGCCGTGCGGTCGGCGCACGGTGCGCGCGTGGGCTACGCGCGAGGCGGCGTCGGCGCGAGTGAAGCCGGGTCCGCCAGGCTGGCGCGCGACTTGCGTAGGGCGCAGGGATGGTCTCTCGCGCACGTCGCGCCAGCCGCATCGAGATCGCGCCCCGCACCGTGATCCTCGTCGGCGCGCTCGTCGCGGGCGCCTGGTTGCTCCACCAGCTCTGGGCCATCGCGATCCTCGTGCTCGTGGCGCTCATGCTGGTGGGCACGCTGAGCCCGCTCGTCGCGGCCCTCCAGCGCCGGGGCGTCGGCCGCACCGCCTCGCTCCTGCTGGTCTTCGCCGGCCTGCTCGCGGCGCTCTCCTTGATCCTGCTCGTCACCGTCCCGCCGCTCATCAGCCAGGTGATGGCGCTCCTCGCCGACGCGCCCCGGCGTCGCGACGACCTCGTGACCTGGCTCGAGTCCCACGAGCTGCTCGCCCCCCTGGCCGGTCCGGTCCGCGACGCCGGGCTCGAGCGCCTCACCGCCGCGGCCGGCACCCGGCTGCTCGACTACTCGTCGCGGATCATCACGGCGCTCGGCTACGGCGTCACGGCCGTGTTCCTGGCCTTCTACCTGCTCGCCGATGGTGCGCGGGCCAAGGGCTCGCTGTTCGCGGTGGTGCCGCGCAGCTACCACGTGCGCCTCGCCCGCATCCTGATCCAGCTCGAGCAGATCGTCGGCGGCTACGTGCGCGGCCAGCTCATCACGTCGGCGGCGATGTTCGCCTTCACCTTCACGCTGCTCACGATCCTCGGCGTGCCCAACGCGCTGTCGTTGTCCGTGTTCGCCGCGCTGGTCGAC
>CAYMQR010000542.1:0-3794 GCA_964392195.1 uncultured bacterium
CGTCGGTCGACGTGCCGCCCATGTCGAAGGTGATCAGGCGCGTCACGCCGAGCGCGCGGCCGAGCGACTCGGCGGCCGCCACGCCGCCCGCCGGCCCGGAGAGCACCGTCTCGATGGGCCGCTCGGCGGCGCGCGCGGCGCTCGTCATGCCGCCCGCCGAGTGCATGATGCTCAGCCTGGCGGAGGCTACGGCTCCGGCGAGCCTCTCCAGGTAGCCCGCCATGACCGGCACCAGCGCCGCGTTGAGGGCGGTGGTGGTGGTGCGCTCGTACTCGCGGAACTCGGGGCAGAGCCGCGCCGAGCACGTGATCGGCAAGCCGGTGCGGGCGAGGATGCGCGCGGCGCGCTCCTCGTCGGCGGGGTTCGCGTAGCTGTGCAGGAACACGACCGCGACGGCGCGCGCGCCGCTCGCGGCGATCGTGGGCACGAGTGCCTGCAGCGCCCTCTCGTCGAGGCGTTCGATCCGCTCGCCGCGAGGCCCGAGGCGCCCGCGCACGCCGAAGCGCAGCGCGCGCGGCACCGGCGGCGCGGGGCGGGTCTGGAAGGGGTCGTAGAGGTCGGGCCGATCCTGGCGGCCGATCTCGATCACGTCCTCGAGACCGGCGTTGGTCACCAGCGCGGTGGACGCGATCTTCCCCTCCAGCACCGCGTTGGTCGCGACGGTGGTGCCGTGGACGATCTCCGCCGCGCCGCCGGCGCGCGCGCCGAGCAGCTCGGCGAGGCCGGTGCGGATCGCCTGCGACGGGTCATGGGGTGTGGACGGCACCTTGTGGACGCGCGGGCGCGCGCCGTCGAGCCACACCAGGTCCGTGAACGTGCCGCCCGTGTCGACGCCTATGATTTCCGGGGGGATTTTCAATCCCCCCGCCCCGCCAAGAGCGCGGTCTCGGCGGGGCCCCACCCCCAAGTCACTCGCTGCGCTCGTGCGGTCGCGCTGCGACCGGCCGATCTTCGACGGCGGTCGTGGCGCGAGTCGCGTTCGCCCCGCCACCCCCACCTTTCAGCTCGCGACGCGCAGCAGGACCTTGAGCACGCCGGGCGCCACGGCGCGCCGGAAGGCCTCGACACCCTTCTCGAGCGGCATCACCGCGCTCACCATGCGCCCCACGTTCACGCGCTCGGCGGCGAGCGCGGCGATCGCGGGCTCGAACCGCCCGCAGCGCGAGCCCTGGATGCGCACCTCGTTGATCACCGCGGGCGCGAGATCGAGCGTCGCCTTGCCCGCGACGGTGCTCTTCAGGAACACGGTGCCGCGTGGCCGCACCAGCGCGAGCGCGGTCTCGAGCCCGCTCGCGGTGCCGGTGCACTCCGCCACCACGTCCACGTGGGTGGGCAGCTTGTCGGTGGCGAGCCGCGCCCGCGCGCCGCTGCCGCGCAGCACCCGCAGCTTGTCGGGGTGCTTGCCGACCGCGGTCACCGCGTAGCCGGCCTGTGCGAGGACCTGCGCCACCAAGAGCCCGAGCTTGCCGTCGCCGAGCACCACGGCCTGCGTGCCGGCGTCGTCGGGCATCTGGTCGAGGATCTCGAACGCCGCCGCGGTGGGCTCGACGAACACCGCGCTCTCGTCGGCGAGCCCGTCGGGCACGCGCTTCAGGTTCACCACCGGCAAGGTCAGCGTGTCGGCGAAGGCGCCGTCGCGGCCGAGGATGCCGAGCACGGTGCGCTTCGGGCAGTGGCGCGAGTCACCGGCGCGGCAGCCGGCGCAGCGGCCGCAGCCGGCGTTGATCTCGCCCACCACCCGCTTCCCCACCAGCTTGGACGGCCCCTCGACGACCCGCCCCACGAACTCGTGGCCCGGCACGCCGGCGAAGCCCATGTAGCCGCGCGCCAGCTCGAGGTCGGTGTTGCAGATGCCGGCGACCAGCACCTGCACCCGCGCCTCGCCGGCGCGCAGCCGCGCCTCCTTGCGGTCGGCGCGGTAGTGGAGGCCGTGATCGAGGACCAGCGCGCGCATCCTGGTCTTATAACATTGGGGTGGAGAGGCCCGAGCCATGAGCGACGAAGACACCGCCTCCGTCAGCCGCTTCCGCAAGCGCTCCCGCAACGTGACGATCGCGGCCATCGTCGTCGGCCTGGTGGTCATCGCGCCGCTGGTCCTCGAGATCCCCCGCACCCGCGGTCCCGGCATGGCGGGTCAGCTCGTGACCGGGCTGCTGGCCGGCGCCGGGATCGCGTGGGTGGTGTGGAGCTCCGCGTGGACGCTGCCGGCGCTGCTCGGAGCCGCGCGCGCGCGCCTCGGGCGGGCCGGTGTGCCGGGTGGGGCCATCGTGGTGGTCCTGGTGGCGACGCTGCCGCTGCTGCTCGCCGCGGCCGCGGCGTACGGCGTGCTCGGCGGCGGCGTCCGCGAGCGGCGGCGCGCGCGCGACGCCGCGGCGCCGGGCACGGCGGCCGCCTCGTGAACCGGGGCCTGCTCGCCGGGCTGGCGTTGCTGCTCGCGTTCCAGCTCGCGGGCGAGGTCGCGGCGCCGCTCCTGCCCATCCCGATCCCGGGACCGGTGGTGGGCATGGTGCTGCTGCTCGTGGCGCTGCTGACCGGGGTGGTGAAGCTCGCGTGGGTGAAGGGGGCGGCCGACGCGCTGCTCTCGCGGATGGGGCTCTTCTTCGTGCCCGCCGGAGTGGGCGTGATCGCGCATACCGAGCTGCTGCGGCGCGAGTGGCTGCCGATCGTGGCGGCGCTGGTGGTGAGCACGGTCGCGGTGCTCGCGATGACCGGCTGGACCGAGCGCGCGGTCGCTCGGCTCGCGCGGGGGCGGCGTGGCTGAGCTCGCGCGTACGCCGCTCTTCGGAGTGGCGCTGACGATCGTCGTGTACGTGCTCGCCGAGGCGCTCTACGCGCGGCTGCGCGCGCCGCTCTCGCACCCGGTGCCGGTCTCCATCGCGACGATCATCGTGACGCTGCTCTTGCTATCCGTGCCCTACGACGCCTACGCGGCGGGCGGGAAGCTCTTGCTGTTCCTGCTCGGCCCGTCGGTGGTCGCGCTCGCGGTCCCGCTCTACGTGCAGCGCGAGCGGCTCGCCGAGCGCGGGCTGCCGATCGCCGCCGGCATCCTCGCGGGCGCGGTGACGTCGATCGTGACCGCGACGCTCACCGCGAAGTGGCTGGGCGCGAGCCACGACGTGGTGCTCTCGCTCGCGCCCAAGTCGGTGACCACGCCGATCGCCATCGGGCTCTCCGAGCGGATCGGCGGCATCCCGCCGCTCACCGCGTGCGTGGTGGTGCTGACCGGCAGCCTGGGCGCCGCGCTCGGGCCCGAGCTGTGCCGATGGATGGGGCTGCGCGACCCGATCTCCACGGGCCTCGCCGTGGGCACCGCGTGCCACGGCATCGGCACCGCGCGGATGCTCGAGGTGGACGCCCTCGGCGGCGCCGTGGCCGGCCTCGCGATCGGCCTCAACGGCCTCGCCACCAGCGTGATCCTGCCGCTGGTGCTGAGGTGGCTGGGCTGATCCCTGGTGATCTCACCTCACGACCACGTCCAGTCCTTGTAGCGGTCGCGCAGGCTCGCTTTCAGGAACTTGCCGGTCGAGGTGCGCGGGATGGCGTCGATGAACACGAACGCGTCCGGCATCCACCACTTGGCGATCTTGCCGTCGAGGAAGGCGCGCAGCGCGCCCTCGTCGACGTCGCTCCCCTCCTCGCGCACCACCACCGCGAGCGGGCGCTCGTCCCACTTGGGGTGCGGCACCGCGATCACCGCCGCCTCCTTCACGCCGGGATGCGCCATGAGGGTGTTCTCGAGGTCCACCGAGCTGATCCACTCGCCGCCCGACTTGATCAGGTCCTTGGTGCGGTCG
>CAYMQR010000543.1:0-3783 GCA_964392195.1 uncultured bacterium
CGAACACCATCACCGGCGAAGCCTTCGCGAGCCCGGTGGTCAACGTGTTCACCGCGTCGGGGAACGTGGGCCCGCTCACTCCCACCGCCTCGACCGCCAACTCGATCACCTTCGACCTGCCCGGTGACGCGCCGGTGGGTCCGGGCTCGGTTCAGGTGGTGAACACCACCGACTTCAAGGTGTCGAACGCCACCTCGATTCCCATCGGCCAGCCGATCGCCGTGTCGGCGGTGGTGGTGAACGGCGCGACGATCTCGGTGACCGGCACCGGCTTCAACTCGCTGACGGTGATCAACCTGTTCGCCAGCCAGGGAGGGAACGTGGTGAACGTGGGCGGGCTCGCCGGCGGCAATCCCGCGATCCCGTTGAACGTGACGGACTCCCAGCACTTCACGTTCACCCGGCCGGGCGGCCTCGACGCCGGCGCCGCTTACGTGGAAGCGCTCAACCCGCCCTTCATCCCATTCACGGCCTCGACCGGCGACGGAGGTGCCTTCACGCTGCCGTGAGTCAGGGCCGGGCCGGAGCGGGCCGGCGACGAAGCGCGCTCAGCGCGAGCAGTCCCGCTCCCAGCCAGGGCGCCACGTCCACCCGCTGCGGGGCGCTCGCGGCGCCGGCGATCGTGCCGCAGCCGCCGCTCGCGGGCGGCCCGGGTCTGAGCCCCGTCTCCACCACCGTGACGCGGTCGAGGCTCACCTCGGCCACGTCGCTGAAGTACGTGCGCAGCTCGATGTCGTGGGTCGAGAGCGGCGTGAACTGCACCGCCACGTCGATCCAGCTCCCGGCGCTCGGGAACTCGCTCGCGAGCACGTCGTGCTGGACGAGCACGTTCGAGCGCGCGGCGTCGTTGACCTCGACACGCGCGACGGTCGCCGCGCTCCCCGCGATCGACGAACGCAGCCGGAAGCGCGCCTCCAGCACGAGCCCGCCCGGCAGCGCCGTGGTGTAGGGGCCGAACGCGAGGTAGCCCTGCGGGTCGAGGGCGGGCGTGGCGGTCCACGCCGAGCCGTCGGCGTGGCCGACCTGGTGGTTGAGCTGGCTCTCGGCCTCCCACGTCATGCCGCCCGGTGGAAGCGCGTCGCGGCCGCCGTTCGGCCGCAGCGCGATCAGGTCCGCGTACGCCGAGTAGCTCTCCTTGGTGCTCAGGTCGCTGCGCAGGATCCCCCACTTCGAGGTGATGTTGGGGTCGTCCATGAGCTCGTAGAAGAACGTGCGCTGCCACCACGAGCGCGCGTTCATGCCGTCGAGCAGCTCGAGGTAGAAGTCCGCCTGGTCGGGCTCGCCGACCTCGTTCGAGGTCCAGCCGGTCTCGGTGAGCCAGAACGGCTTCGAGCCGCCGCCGTTCGCGTCGATGATCTTCTTGACGCTCGCGACGTTGAGCGGGCCGTCGAGGGCGTCGAGGGTGCCGAACGCGTCGTCCGAATACTGATGGTGCGTGACGACGTCGAGCGAGCCACCGGCCTGCAGCAGCACGTCGCGCAGCCACTGGTCCCACTTCCCCGAGTTGAGGTGGGCGAGGTCGGGGCCCGCCACCAGCGCGGCGGGATCCGCCGCCTTCACCGCGGCCGCCCCGTTCACGAGGATGTCCTGGATGTACTGGGTGCGCGTGCCGCTCCAGAAGTCGCCGAGGTTGGGCTCGTTCCACATCCCCCAGTGGTGCACCGAGCCCTTGTAGCGGCTGACGATCTTGAACACCGCGTCGTACCAGTCGGCGGGGTTCGTGGGGGGCACCTTTCCAGCCTGGCCGCCGTTCGCCCACGACGGCGTGTAGGCGATGGTCGCGAAGATCTGGATGCCGCGCGCGTTCGCCTGGGCGACGAGCTGATCGAAGAGCGCCCAGTCGAACTGATCCTGGGCGGGCTCGAGCATGTACCAGTTGAAGTCGCAGCGGATCCAGCGGATCCCCGCCTGCGCCGCGCGGTCGAGCCGCGCCGCGTCCGGAACGTGGGCGTTGATCCCGTACGGCGCGGCCGCCGATCGGATCGGCGCGAGCGCGCACACCAGCGCCACCACCACAGCCAACCGCTTCCCCATGGCGCCCCTCCCGCGCGAGTGGTGCGGACGTTACCGCTCGATCGTACGAACCGCCGCGTGGCGCGGTCAACGCACCACTCACGAGGTGGAGCCATCGGGCTGCCGAGGGAACGACGCCGGTCGCGGCTGCCGGAGTCAGAAGTAGAAGACCGACGAGAGCAACCACTCGTGCTTGAACTCGTCGATGCTGGACGTGTCTCGCGTCTGTAACACGCTCCGCTGAGTGGCGGTCCGAGTGACGTCGAGCCCGATCCGACCCTGGTACGCGAAGTCGATGCTGAAACGATCGGTGGTGAAGCCAAGCCCGAGGCTGCCGCCCCAGAAGGAGGCCGGCGCGCCTCGAGAGGGCTCGGGGTCGTAGAATCCGCCCGCGCGTGTGGTGAGCCTCGGTCCGTCGGCGACCACCACGTACTCGGCCCCGACTCGCACCGTGTTCGTGGCATCTACCGCTGGGGAGACGGGGTCGTCCGGACCAAGGAACTCGTTCTCGGCGCCGGTCGGGTCACCGGCCGCCGAGAACTCGTTCCCGTGCTCGTCGATCAGCCGGAAGTCGCCCCACTCGACGCGCGTGAAATCCACCGCAAGCGTGAGTCGATCCGAGGGCCGCACCGAAACCCCGACCCCGTACGACACGGGCACTTCCATCGTGAGGTGCTGCGCCCGCGTGGACTCGGCGCCATTGGCATCCGTCACTTCGCCGGCGAGATCGAAGTGCGCCTGGAACGGCAGGTGGACGACCGCGCCAGCCGAGATCCCCGCCACATCCCGCCACAACACGCCGATCGTCCCGCCCGTGCCGTCGAAGTTCCGGAAGTCCGTGGTCGAACGCGACGACCCCGTTGCCGGTTCGCCATTCAGCACCAGATCGAACGACTGGCGGACCCGCTGGCGCCAGGCGTACTCCCGCCCGATCCCGTCGAACCAGTGTTCGACGGCCGCACCAAGCGAGAGGTTCGGAGTGAGCTCGGCGGCAAGCGCCGGTGCGATCGCGTAGACCCAGCCCTGCTGCTCGAACTCGACGACGTCCTCTTCCACCAGCCCCGGACCCGTGCTCTGGATGAAGGCGGTGGCCTCACGGGCGAACGACAGCTTCTGCTGGTAGTTGAGCGAGGCGACGAGGTTGAGGCCGCGGACCGCGAACGGCACCGCCGCGCTCGCGTAGTTCACGCCGATGGCCCCCACCTCGGCGTCGGCCACCTCGCGTTCGACGGCGATCGGCCCGGCCTGGTCGTCGAAGCTCGCCCCCGACGAAGTCTGGTAGATCCCTAGGCCGACCGCTGAAATCTCGGGACGCTCGAGTTGGATCAACCCGCCCGGGTTCCACGATGCCGCCGTCGCGTCGTCCGCGAGCGCGATGAACGCGGATCCCGAGCCGACGGCGCGGGCACCCGACCCCACCGGGCTCGGCGGCGCCGTCGCCGCCAGCCGAACCGCCGGTGCCTGTGCCCAAGCGCTCGATGAGAGAAGAGCCAGGAGCGACGGCAAGCAGCTGCAGATCGCAAGGCCCCGCACCGACGCGAATCGCACGCGCGCCCCACTGGAGCCGGTTCGAGTTCGGCACATCGTCGGTGCACCCCGCGGAGGCTCGTGTTGATGGCAAGTGAGAGTGTCCGGTGGTTTTGACAAGTGATCTGTCCGGTCCGGGAGTCAGGCGGCCTCGCCGACCCCCGAGGGGGTCGGTGGTCCAGACAGCAGTTGCGGCTTGCCGTCGCGGTCGAACCGCCCGAGGCATTGCTCGGCTCGCCAGAC
>CAYMQR010000544.1:0-3781 GCA_964392195.1 uncultured bacterium
TGGGCAGCGGGCGCATCGATGGTGGCCGCGGCGTGCTGCGACGGCGTGTCACCGCGCGCGTAGCTCTGCCCCGCCAGCACCTCGTAGAGCACCGCGCCCAGGCTCCAGACGTCCGAGCGCGCGCCCACCTTGGCGACCGCGCCCGAGATCTGCTCGGGGGCGGCGTATCCCGGCGTGCCGATCTGCTGCGACGAGCGGTGGGTCGCCGGGTCGGCGCCCATGGCGCCGACCCCGGTGGTCGTGCCGCCGCCGATCGCGAAGCCACCGAACCAGGTGTCGACGGCGATCCCCCAGTCGAGGACGTAGACCTCGCCGAAGTCGCCCAGCATCAGGTTGCCGGGCTTCAGGTCGCGATGGACGACGCCGAGCACGTGCGCGTAGTCGACGGCGAGCGTCGCGCGCGCCACCGCCTCGATGAGCCGGCGGCGCGGGTAGAGCCGGACCGCGGCCTCGTCGCCGGCGGCGACCTTCTCGAGGATCTCGTGGAGCGTGATGCCACGCACCTTCTTCATCGTGAAGAAGGTGCGGCCGTCGGGCATGCGGCCGATGTCGTACACCGGCACGATCGACGGGTGCTCGAGGCGGGCCTGGAGCTTGAACTCGTGCTCGAACTGGCGCAGCGCGGCCTCGGAGGCGAGATCCTGGCGAAGCGTCTTGAGCGCGACCTCACGCCCGAGGAGCTCGTCGCGGACCGAGCGCACCTCGCCCATCCCGCCCACGCCGAGCACCTCGCGCTCCTGGTAGCGATCGGTGGCCGGGGTGGGAGCCTCCGTCTGGTCGGGGGCTCGCGGATCCGGACCGCGGTGCGGGCTGAAGCGGGTCGCGGGCGTTGTGGCTGGCGATGCGGGCTCGGGCACCATGGACTCCCCCCAGGGATGGTGCGCTGTCGTGCAAGCCCAGTGCCCCACGAGATCGCCGCGAACGCGTGGGAATCACGAGAGAATCGACGGATCACCCCATCACGGGGCGTCAAGAATCCGGAGCAGCGTCGCTCCCCTGACCGGCGCGGCGGGAGCTCGTGCGGGCCGCACTGCGGATTCCGCAGTCGGGTCGAGCACCCGGCGGAAGGGTGCGGGTCGTCATACCCGCAGCCGCTCGGCCAGGAACGACAACGTGCGCTCGAGCGCCGCGCGGGACGGATGGCCGTCGCGATCGACGAGGTCCTTGGTGAGCACCGAGTGCGCGATCCTGGGGATCCGGTGCGGATTGCCGGGGCCGGAGTCGATCTCGATACCCTCGAAGGCGCCGCCGAGCTCGCGCCGTAACGTCTCGAAGCGGGCCGCCGGGCACATGAAATCGTGGGTGAAGCGCAGGCCGAGGACCGCGAGCCGCTCGTCGCGCACCCGCTCCTTGAGCCGCGCGAGGTTCGCGTCGCTCACGTGCAGCGCGCGCTCGTGGGCCGCGGTGAGCCCGACCGGCAGCGAGGGCTGGCTCAGCACCGGCGCCAGGACCCAGGGGTCGGCGGCGAGCGTGAGCGCGAAGTTCCCGGTCAGGCACATGCCGATCGCGCCGACGCCCGGCCCGCCACAGCGCCGGTGTACGTCCCGGCCGAGCGCGCGCAGCCACTCGGTGACCGGGGAGGCGGCGCGCCTGGCGAGCAGCGTGAACTCCCGGCTGACGCAGGCGAACGCCAGCGCGCGCGCCATGTCGCGGGCGCCGTACTCGACGCCCGGCTCGGTGAACAGGCTCGGCAGCACGGCCGTGAACCCGTGCTCCGCGACGCGTGCCCCGAACGCGGCGACCTCGCGCGTGATCCCCGGCACCTCGTGGACGACGAGCACGCCCGGCCCCGCGCCGCGCCAGTACACCGGGCGTGTGGTCCCGAGCGCCGTGAACGAGCGCTCCTCGAAGTCGTCCATGAAGCTCGCCATCGCGGCGTCATACCACGGCAGCCGGCCACGCCCGCCCATCCCGGCCGTCCTTGACGCGGGGCAGGCCGACAACTAGGTTTCTTCGTTTTTTCGCGCGGCCCGCGTGGCCCGGGCGGAACGAGCCGATGAAGGTCCGGATCGACGATCTCCCCCTGGAGGGGAGGACCTTCGAGGTGGAGGTCCCGGCAGCGGACCTCGATCAGTCGCTCGGCCCGGACCACGACCCGAGCCTGGTGTGGGGTGGACCGGCGCAGGGACGGATCACCCTCAACAAGGCGGGCCGGTCGCTGAGGGTGCAGGGAGACGCGAGATTCCAGCTCACCGAGCCGTGCGCACGTTGCCTGACCGAGGTGAGCGTCTCCGCGCGCGCGGTCTTCGACCTGACCAAGCTGCTCGGAACCGAGCCCGACCACCCGCGCACCCACGAGGTGCGCGACGACGAAGTCGACGAGGACTACCTCGACCAGCCGGAGATCGATCTGAACCAAGTCGTGCTCGAGCAGGTCGCCCTCGAGCTGCCGCAGCGGGTGCTGTGCGGCGAGACCTGCAAGGGACTCTGTCCCCAGTGCGGCGCGAACCTGAACCACGAGACCTGTCGCTGCACGACCCACGCCGTCGATCCGCGCTTCGCGCTGCTCGCCAAGCTACGCGACGACGACGGTAGCCCGACCGACCACTGACCGACCGAGCCCCGTAACCGAGGAGATCGCACCATGGCCGTTCCCAAGAAAAAGACGTCGCGGATGAAGCGCGGCATGCGCCGCTCCCACAACCGCCTCGCCGCACCCACCGTGGTGCACTGCACCCGCTGCGGCGAGCCCCGCGTCCCCCACCACGCCTGCCCGAGCTGCGGCTTCTACCGGCAGGGCGTGGAAGTGCCCGTCGCCCAGAAGGACTGACGCGGTAACGCCGCCCCATGAAGATCGTCGTCGACGCCATGGGCGGCGACCACGCCCCGGGCGTGGTGGTCGACGGCGCGATCGCAGCGGTCCGCGACCTGGGCGTCGAGGTCCTCCTCACCGGGCCTGGTGAGATCGTCCACCGCGAGCTCGCCGCGCGCGGCGGCGAGAAGCTCATCGAGGTCCGCCACGCGTCCGAGATCGTCGGGATGGACGAGCACCCGGCGGCCGCGGTGCGCCGCAAGCGCGACTCGTCGATCCGCGTCGGGCTCGAGCTGGTCGCCTCGGGGGCCGCCGACGCGTTCGTGAGCGCCGGCAACACCGGCGCGGTCATGGCCACCGCGACGCTGGTGCTCAAGCGCACCGCCGGCGTCGAGCGTCCCGGCATCCTGACCCTCTTCCCCACCATCACCGGCCAGCCCGCGATCCTCATCGACGCGGGCGCCAACGTCGACTGCAAGGCGACCCACCTCGCCCACTTCGGCGTGATGGGCTCGGTCTACGCGCAGGCCATCCTCGGCCGCGAGTCCCCCACCGTCGGCGTGCTCTCGAACGGCGAGGAGGAAGGCAAGGGAAACGAGCTGACCCGCGAGGCGGACCAGCTCCTGCGCGGGACCTCGCTGCGCTACGTGGGCTACGTCGAAGGCCGCGACCTGTTCAACGGCAAGGTCGACGTGGTGGTGTGCGACGGCTTCGTCGGCAACGTCGCGCTGAAGGCGAGCGAGGGCGTCGCCGACGCGATCCGCACGCTCCTCGAGCGCGGCTTCCGCGCCAACCTGCGCGGCAAGCTCGCGTACCTGCTCTCGCGCCCCGTGCTGCGCGACATGAAGAAGGCGTTCGACCACCACGAGTACGGCGGCGCGCCGCTCCTCGGCGTGCAGGGCGTCTGCATCATCGCCCACGGCAGCGCGAACGCGCACGCGATCCGCAACGCGATCCGGCAGGCCGCGAGCCAGCGCCGCGAGGACGTCAGCACCCGCATCGAGCGTGCCCTCGGCGAGGCGCGGATCC
>CAYMQR010000545.1:0-3774 GCA_964392195.1 uncultured bacterium
GGCGACGGCGCCGCCGGCGCGGGCGCACTGGATGTCGCGCAGCGAGTCGCCGATGACGTAGGTCTCGGTGGGCGCGAAGCGGATGCGCCGGAAGTCGTGGGCGCGGGTGAGGGCGACCGGCACCAGCTCGTCGCGGCTCTCGGCGTCGTCGCCGAAGGCGCCGAACGGGAAGCGCTGCCAGAGCGCGAAGCGCTCCAGCTTGATGCGCGCGCCCTCGCGGATGTTGCCGGTGAGCAGGCCCACGGTGACGTCGTCGCGGGCTTCGAGGGCGGCGAGCAGCTCGTGGATGCCGGGGTGCACGTGGCCGGTATCGGCGCACGCGCGCTCGTCGGCGAGGATCTCGAGGTAGCGCCGGAAGAAGGCAGTGCGCGCCTCGGCCGAGTGGCGGTGGCCGAGCCCGTGGAGCTCGAGGAGCTCGCGCAGGATGCCGGGGTCGGTCTTGCCGTCGAAGGTGATGCCGGTCGTGGCGTCCTCGATGCCGAAGGTCTCGCGGAACGCGCGCTTCACGGCCCGCGAGCCGATGCGGCCGCTCATCACGAGGGTGCCGTCGATGTCGAAGAGGACCAGGCGAGGGCGGGAGCGGGCGGTCATCGGCTCGGGGCTCGGGAGGTGGCGAGTGCGGAGGCGGGAGAGGCGGGAGAGGCGGGAGCTTGGCTCGTGCGCGCGGCCGCTGGCTCGGGGGATCCCGCGTCGACGCCGCCGATCGGCAGCATCACGGTGAAGCGCGTGCCGCGCCCCGGCTCGCTCGCCACCTCGATCGTGCCGCCGTGGCGCTCGACGATGCTGTGGCTGATCGAGAGCCCGAGCCCGGTGCCCTTGCCGACGTCCTTGGTGGTGAAGAACGGATCGAAGATCCGCTCCAGGTTCTCGGGCGGGATGCCCACGCCCGAGTCCTCGATCTCGATCACCACGCGCTCGGGCGCGTCGCCGCCGGCGAGCGCGCGGGTGCGGATGCGGATCGTGCCGCGCTCGCCGACCGCGTCGCAGGCGTTGGCGAGCAGGTTCATGAGCACCTGGTTGATCGGGCCCGGGAAGCACGCGACCGGCGGCAGCGCGCCGAGCTCGGTCTCCACCACGATCCCCGCCTTGAGCCGGTGCGCCAAGAGCCGCAGCGTGGTCTCGATGGCGGCGTTCAGGTCGATCGGCTTGCGCTCGTGCTCGTCGAGCCGCGAGAAGGTGCGCAGGTCCTGGACGATCGCCTTGGTGCGGCGCGCGCCCTCGCGGCACGACTCGATCAGCTCGGCGAGCAGCGCGTGGTTGCGGGCGGCGTCGCCGTCGCCGTTGCGCAGCCGCGCGAGGTAGCGCTCGATGTGGTCGAGGTTGGCGTAGAGGAAGCCGATCGGGTTGTTGAGCTCGTGGGCGACGCCCGCCACCAGCTCGCCGAGCGAGGCGAGCTTCTTCGACTGGAGGAGCTGGCTCTGGGTCTCGCGCAGCTCGGAGAGCGCGCGCTTGAGCTCGTCGTTGGCCTCGGTGAGCTCGCCGGTGCGGCGCTCGACCTCGGTCTCGAGGCCGGCCATCACGGTGGCGAGGTCGCGGTAGCTGCGCGCGTTGTGGATCGCGATCGCGGCCTGGTCGGCGAGGGTGCGGACCAGCGCCAGGTCCTCCGAGTTGAAGAGCGCGCCCGAGCGCTTGGCGCCGAGCGCCAGGATCGCGACCATGTCGCCCTTGAAGCTCGCGGGCACCAGCAGGTTGGCGCCGAGCTTCTCGATCTGCTCGAGCGCCTCGGCGCGGTCCCAGCGTAGTAGCGGGTTCTCGCGCAGCTCCCACTTGGTGAGCTCCGCGGTGCGGCGCTCGAGGATGCGCACCAGCGGGCTGGTCGCCGCGAGCTCGATGTCGGGCTCGTGGCTCGCGCCGTAGTGCACGAGGGCGCCGTAGCGCTCCGGCCGCACCAGCACCAGCGCGCGGTCGAGCTGCAGGGTGTCGCGCAACGTCGCGTCGATCTCGGCGAGGATGCGGTTGAGGTCGAGCTCGCTGACGAGCGCGTGGCTGAGCTGCTGCACCGCCTCGCGGTAGTCGTAGGGCGTGCGGAACAGCGTGCGGTCGACGAACGCCACCACCAGCCGCCGCGCGGGCGGGAACAGGAACGCGTAGACGATCACCAGGAAGGTGTTGAGGTAGGGCGTCACCTCGAGCCGCGGGTGGAAGAGCGTGTGCACCACCAGCACCACGCCCACGTACGACGCCACCATCAGCGAGGTGAGCAGCACGTAGGCGACCGAGCGCCTGAGCACGAAGCTCACGCCGAACAGGTCGAAGCGCACGATCGCCCACGCCACCGAGAGCGGGAACACGTTGGCGGCGAGCAGCAGCCAGTGCGGTGGCAGCCACGGCGTCACCAGCTCCGGCCACACGCTCACCGCGAGCAGCCCGAAGCCCGACGGCACCAGCCCCACCAGCGCGCCGATTCCCACCACCATCGCGCGGCGCCGCTCGAGCGCCTCGCGCTCCATGCAGCGCGCGCCGCGGTAGATCGACACCAGGAAGTACATGCCGGCGCCGGCGGCCGCGAGGTGCTCGAGGCGCTCGGCCCAGATCCACGCGCGGTACCAGTGGTGGGTCGGGAAGTACGCGAGCAGCGCCGCGGCGAGGAAGAAGGCGTAGGCGCCGAGCACGGTGCGGCGCGCGCGCTCGGGCTCGAGGCGTTCGCGCGGGAACATCACGCCCAGGTGGATGAGCGTCGCGGGCAGCAGCACCCCGGCGAAGAAGAACAGCGGCTCGAGCGCCGACTCCGCGGTCTCGACCTCGAACACCGTGATGCTCGACCAGCCGGTGAAGAGGCAGAAGAGCAGGAACGCGAGCGTGCCGGCGTTGCCGGGCCGCAGGAAGAACACCGCGAAACCGACCACCAGGATGAAGACACCCTCGACGAGGTGGATCGCGAACGTCAGCAGCAGGTCGGTGCCCGAGAAGATCCGCACCGGCAACGTGGCCTCGAAGACCTCGCCGCTCGGGCGCTCGATCCGGTAGTGGACCCGCGCGCCGGGCGCGAGCGACGCCGCGTGCTCGAAGACCTCCGCGGTGGTCGTCACGGCGCGGCCGTCCACGGTGAGGATGCGGTCGCCGGTGTGCACCACCAGCCCGCCCTCGTTCCACGCCGGCCGCGTGAGCATCCCCACCGTGGTGCGGTGGTGGAGGAGGAAGCCGGGGAACGGGCGATCGAGCCAGCTCCACGCGTGGCGGCTCACCGCGATGACGGTGGCCAGGCACGCGAGCTCGACCACGAACGCGAGCAGCTTCGCCGCCATGCGGCGCTCCTCGTGGACGGTGTCGGCGACGGCCATGGCGTGTCGCGAGCGGGCAGGTAGCCGGGCTGCGGCGGTGAGAGGTCAGCGCATGCCGAGGCGGCGCATCATCTTCTGCAGGCTCTGGCGGGTGAGGCCGAGCGCCTCGGCGGCGGTCGACTTGTTGCCGCCGTGGACCACCAGCGCGCGCTCGATCAGCACGCGCTTGAGCGCGTCCACGCGGTCGTTGAGGCTGCCGCCCTCGCCGGGCGCCGCGATCGCCGCGCCGGCGGTGGTGGCTGGCGGCGGGGCCGCTACCGGCGCGAGCGCCGCCGCGGGCAGCGTCCGCGCCGCGCCGCGGACGCGCTCCGAGAACAGCTCGAGCGCGATCGGCTCGCCCTCGCTGGAGAGCGTCACCGCGCGCTCGATCTCGTTCTCGAGCTCGCGGACGTTGCCCGGCCAGCCGTGGGCGACGAGCGTCTGGAGGGCGTCCTTGCGCAGCGCTGGCGCCGCCACCCCGAGCTTGCGCGCGGCGCGCTCGAGGAAGTGGTGG
>CAYMQR010000546.1:0-3765 GCA_964392195.1 uncultured bacterium
AAGTGCTGTTCGTGTGCGTCCACAACGCCGGCCGCTCGCAGATGGCGGCCGGGCTGCTTCACCACCACGGTCAGGGCCGGGTGATCGTGCGCTCGGCGGGCAGCGCGCCGGCGAGCACCATCAACCCCGCGGTGGTCGAGGCGATGCGCGAGGTCGGGATCGACCTCGCGGAAGCGTTCCCCAAGCCGCTCACCGACGAGGCGGTGCTCGCGTCCGACGTGGTCATCACCATGGGCTGCGGCGACGCCTGCCCGGTCTATCCGGGGAAGCGCTACCTCAACTGGGAGCTCGACGACCCCGCCGGCAAGGGCGTCGAGGCGGTGCGGCCGATCCGCGACGAGATCGAGCGCCGTGTCCGCGCGCTGCTCGCCGAGCTGCTGCCCGCGGCGGGCTGACGGCGTCCCGCTCGTTCCCCTCGGCTTCCGCGTCCGGCGAGGCGGGGTGGTTGGATTCGGGGCGCACCGGCATACCCTTCGCGGGTGCTCGTGCGACGACCCCGGCACCCCTTCACCGACCGCGCGGCCGCCTGGCTCGCGGCGCTCGTGGTCGTCGCCTTCTCGGGCGCGGCGGCCCGGGCGCAGGACGACGAGCGCGCCGCCCCGGGCGTCGAGACCGTCGTCGTCACCGCCGACCGCATCCCCGAGCTGCTCCTCGACGCGCAGAGCTCGGTCACGTCGGTCGAGTCCCCCACCCTCGAAGCCGCAGACGCGCGCTCGACGGCGCAGGCCGCGCAGCGCGCGCCCAACGTCGACTACGTCGAGTTCAGCGCGCGGGCGATCAGCAACCCGCAGTTCCGCGGCGTCGGCGGCAGCACCACCAATCCCGGCGTCACCACCTACCTCGACGGTGTCCCGCAGCTCTCCGCCGACACCTCGAGCCAGGAGCTGCTCGACGTCGAGCGCGTCGAGCTCGTCCGCGGCGCCCAGGGGACGCTGTACGGCCGCAACACGCTGGGCGGCGTGGTGAACGTGGCCACGGTCCTGCCGGACGGCGCCTGGCACGCCGAGGCCGACGCCACCTACGGCGCCTTCGATCGGGTCGAGGTCCGGGGTGCCGTGGGCACTCCTCTCTTCTGCGAGCGCTGCGGCTTCCGCGCCGCGTACGGCCTCTCTCAGCGCGACGGCTACGTCACGAACCTCGTCACCGGCCACTCCCTCGACGACCGCGCCGCCCAGCTCTACCGCGTCCGGGGCGCCTTCGATCTCGGCGATCGCTGGGAGGCGCGCCTCGCCGTCCACGGCGAGTTCGCCGACGACGGCGACTTCGCGATCGGCGACCTCGCCGAGGTGCGCCGCGACCCCGATCACGTCCGCCACGACTTCGAGGGCCACACCGGGCGCGACCTGCAGGCCGAGACGCTCACCATCCGCCGCCCCGGCGAGGCGCTCACGCTCGAGTCGATCACCGGCGTCGTCCACCACGGCGCCTCCGAGTCCACCGACCTCGACGCCACCGAGGCGCCGGACCTGACCCGGCGCAACCGCCGCAACGGCGTCCAGTTCACCCAGGAGCTGCGCGCATTCACCACCGAGCCCACGGACCTGGGCAGCGACTGGGCGGTCGCCGCGCAAGGCGGAGTGTTCGGCTTCGCGCAGGGCAACGACCAGCAGGTCGTGAACTTCATCGCGCCCTCGTATCTCGTCGAGAGCGGCGGGATCGCGTTGCCGCCGCCGCTCGCCGAGGCGCTCGACGAAGCCCTCGAGCCCGCCCAGGATCGCACCCGCGCCTCGCTCGACGACGCCGGTCTCGGCGGCTACGCGCAGGCCACCCTCGCCTTCCGCGACACCTGCGACGCGACCGTCGGGCTGCGCTACGACGGCGAGCGCAAGCACGCCAGCATCGACTCGGTGACCGCCGTGGTGCTCGGCGCGCGCGAGTTGCCGGTCGTGGGTCCGGCGCACGTCGACGACGCCCGCGCCTTCGGCGCCGTGACGCCGCGGTTCATCGTCGGCGCGAGCCCCACGCCCGGCACGCGCCTCTACGGGTCGGCGGCGAGCGGCTACCGGGCCGGCGGCTTCAACCCGGTCGCCCCGCCCGGCTCGACCTCCTACGACGAGGAGCATTCGTGGTCGTACGAGCTCGGCGCCAAGGCCACCGTTCTCGAGCGCCGCCTCGAGGCCAACGCGGCGCTGTTCCGGATCGACCTCGACGACCTCCAGCTCAACGTCCCGCTCGCCGGCTCACCGGGGCGGTTCTACGTCGACAACGCCGGCCGCGCCCGCACCCAGGGCGTGGAGCTCGAGGTGTTCGCGCGTCCCCTCGAGCGGCTGCGCCTCGACGGCTCGCTCGGCTACCTCGACGCCAGCTTCCGCGGCGGCAGCAGCGACGCGGGCGCGGACGTCAGCGGCAACCGCCTGCCGTTCGCGGACCGGCTCACGAGCTTCCTCGCCGCCCAGTACGAGCTCCCGCTCGGGGGCGGATGGCGCGCCGGAGTGCGCGGCGAGTGGGTGCGGCGCGGCGACTACTTCTACGACGCCGCGAACACCGAGCGGCTCGGCGCCTACGACCTCTTCAACGTCTCGGCGTGGCTCGCCGACGACTGGCTCACGGTGCGCCTCGCGGCGCGGAACCTCGGCGACGAGCGCGTGGTCGCTGTCGCGATCCCCTACTCCACGCCCTCCGGCTTCGCCGGCGAGGTGTCCGCGCCGCGCACCCTCGGTGTCAGCGTGTCGGTCCGCTTCGACGAGTGACCGCGCCCTTCGCGCCTCACCCGCGCGCGAGCTGCGCCGCGACGAGCCCGCGCACCAGCGTGAACCCGCTCGCCATCGTGCGGAGCCCGATCCCCACCCCGCGCGGGCCGGGCAGCGAGAGCCACAGCCTGAGGAGATGCCGCCGGCGCCCGGCCTCCGGCCAGTCCTGGTAGGCGGTGCGGGCGTGGATCTGGGTGTGGTTGGAGAGGAGCTGGATGTCGCCGGGCTCGAGCTCCATGTCGAGGTGGATCGCCGGATCGGCCGCGATCGCGTCGTAGGCGTCGAGGAGCTCGCGCTCCTCGGCGGTGAAGGGCGGCACGCCGGGGACCTGCTCGGCGGAGCGGAAGTAGTCGCTGTGCCAGAAAGTGCGAAGCTCGCCGCCCGCGTAGCGGCACGGTGGCACCGGCACCGACCGCACGCCCCCCTCACCGTGGGTGTCGAGGTGGAACGGCCGGAAGAGCCGCTCGGCGAGCCTCGGCGAGCGCCGCACGAGCTCGTTGAACACCGTCACCGAGCTCGCGATCCGGCTCGCGCCGCCGTGCTTCGCGGCGTGCAGGCAGAGCAGGCCCACCACGTCGGCGGCGTCGCAGTGGAACGCGATGTCCTGCGCCGTCTCGTAGAGGCGGATGTCGCCGCCCTTGCGCTCGTCGCGGACGTGACCGAGCAGATCGCCGCGTGGATTCTGGGCGCCCGGGATGCCGAGGTGGAGGCCGAGGCACCAGAAGAAGCGCCCGGACTCGGCTTCGCTCCAACCGCCCACGGGCGCACCCCGGATCAACACGAAGCCGCGGCCGTGAGCGAGCTCGCGCCGCCACCCGGCGATCCGGGCGCCGAGCGTGGGCAGCGGAAAATCGCTGGCGAGCAGCGCGGTGAGCGGCTTGCCGGTGGCGCTGGCCGCCGCCACCGCGCGCTCGAGCTCACCCACCTCGTCACGATCGAGCTGCTCCATCCAGCCGCCGCGGCGGCGCAGCTCGTCGCCACGCCAGGCGCTCGCGAGCCCGAGCGGCTCGCGCGGAATGCGCTCGTGGGGCCGCGCCAGGTAGTGGAAGGTCTGGCGCCTGAGCGAGCGGTAGTG
>CAYMQR010000547.1:0-3763 GCA_964392195.1 uncultured bacterium
CCTGGTCGGCCATCGACATCGGGCCGAAGAGCGGGTTGGTCGCGGCGTTGTTCACCAGGACGTCGAGCCGGCCCCACTGGGAGCGGATCCGGTCGAACAGCGCCTCGATGTCCGATTCTCGCCCGTTGTGACAGGCGATGGCGGTGGCGCGGTGCCCTGCGTCGGTGAGGGCGGAGGCCACCGCCTGCGCGGCCTCGACCTTGCGGCTGGTGAGTACGAGCTCGGCGCCCGCCTCGGCGAAGGCGGTGGCGATGGCCTGGCCGATGCCGCGGCTCGCGCCGGTGACCAGCGCGAGCCGGCCGTCGAGCCGGAACGAATCGAGAACCGACGGCATCGAGAGGCCAGTCGAGCGGGACGGGGTGCTCAGCCGGCCTTGGTGGCCTTCTTCTTGGCCTTGACCGAGGCGCGGATCTCGACCATCGAGCGCGGAGCGCCCGGAACGCCGCCGCGGATCAGGAGGAGGTTTTCCTCGGGACGGACGTCGACGACCTCGAGATCCAGGACGGTGACGCGCTCGGCGCCGTAGTGGCCGGCCATGCCCTGGCCCTTCCACACCTTGCCGGGCTCGGTGTGCATACCGATCGAGCCGCCGTGACGCTTCGCTTCGTGGGTGCCGTGTGTGGCGTTCTTGCCGCGGAAGTTGTGGCGCTTCATCACGCCGGCGAACCCGCGACCCTTGCTGGTCCCGCTCACGTCGATCCGGTCACCCTTGGTGAAGACCTGGTCGACGGTGATGCGGTCGCCCGGCTTGTACTGACCCGCCTCGTCGGCCGTCACGCGCGTCTCGCGTAGCGTACGGGTGGGGCGGATGCCGGCCTGCTTGAAGTGGCCCTGGAGGGGCTTGGACTTGAACGACGTCTTGCGCTGGCCGTAGCCGAGCTGGAGCGCGTCGTAACCGTCCTTGCCCGCCGTCTTGACCTGCACCACGGTCAGCGGACCCGCTTCCACGAGCGTGACCGGGATGCGCTCGCCGGTCTCCGAGAAGACCTGGCTCATCCCGAGCTTGGTTCCGAGCACTTGAATCGGCATGGCGACACTCCTCGAGCAAACGCTCCACAGATGATCCGGCTCGGTATACCGGATCGGTGCGCCGGTTGGAAAGCGCGGCTGCTTCTCGGAAACCGCAGCGACGTCCGAGGCCGGCGGGCGCGCCCGGGAGGAGGGGCGGGAGCCTCGACCGCGCGCTTTTGCCCGCGGGAGACCCCTATGGTACTTTCCGCGCTCTTGCGCCGGAAATCGGCCATGCCCGGGCACCTTCGCCATCCCCGGCGGGCCGCGACCTCCCGCAGTCCTTCCCCTCGCGTGGCGCACGCGAGCCGACCGCTGGCCCCTCAAGGAGCGAACTCGTGAAATCGATCTCTCTGTGGCGTCTCCTCGGACTCGTCGTGGTGACGGTGCCGCTCACGGTGGCGGGCTGCAACCGCGCGCCCGTCGAGGGCGGTGACACCACCGGCGCCTCGCCGGCGAATGCCGGCGGCTCCGAGGTCGTCGCCAAGATCGGCGATCAGACCATCACCCGCGCCGAGCTCGAGCAGGCGGCCGCCAACGACCTCGACGACCTCGAGCAGCGGCGCTACCAGCTCCTCAGCGGGTACCTGAACCGGCTGGTTCAGGAGCGGCTGTGGAAGGCCGAGGCCGACGGTCGCGGGACCACGGTGGACCAGCTCCGCAAGGTCGAGGTCGAGGACAAGGTCCAGGCCCCCACGGCGGAAGAGGTGGACGGGCTCCTCAACCAGGAGCAGTACAAGCGCGCCCTCGACAGCCGCCTCGCGGGGGCGGCGGACGACGCCGAGAAGCAGAAGCGCACCCAGGCGTTCCGTCAGCAGATCGAGGGACGCCTGATGATGGATCGGCGCGAGAAGCGCATGCAGGCGTTCACCGAGGAGCTGCGCGGCAAGCGTCCGATCTCGATCGCCCTCAAGCCGCCCGTCACCAAGCGGGTCGATGTCCCGGTGGGCGACTCACCGGTGCGTGGTCCGTCGTCCGCGCCGGTCACGATCGTCGAGTACTCCGACTTCCAGTGCCCCTTCTGCAGCCGTGAGCAGGCGGTCCTCGAGCAGATCCGCCAGCGCTACGGCGACAAGGTCCGGATCGTCTACAAGCACTTCCCGCTCACCAGCATCCACCCCAACGCGCAGAAGGCCGCGGAAGCCGCCGAATGCGCGAACGAGAAGGGCAAGTTCTGGGAGCTGCACGACGTGCTGTACCAGAACCAGGGCGCGCTCGAGCTGGACAAGCTCCCGGGTTACGCGCAGCAGGTCGGGCTCGACCCGAACGAGATGAAGCAGTGCATCGACTCCGGCCGGATGGCGGCTCGGGTCAAGAAGGACGCGGACTCGGCCGCCGCCGCGGGCGTGAGCAGCACGCCGTCGTTCTTCGTGAACGGCATCAAGGTCCGCGGCGCACAGCCCATGGAGTACTTCCAGGGGCTGATCGACGCCGAGCTCGGGGCCAAGGGCTGAGCCGCCGATGACCGCCTCGTCACGCGGACGGTGGGCCGGCCTCCTGCTCTCCGTCGGCGCGCTGAGCTGCGCCGGTCACCAGCCGAGCGAGCTCGGCCTCGCCAACCAGGCCGAGGTCGTCTCGACGCTCGAGGCGCTCACCGCCCAGTACGAGTCGTTCGGCGCACCGAAGAGCGACGTCACCGCGTGCCGCCACAAGTTCACCGCGGTGCGCGACGCCACCGATCAGAAGCGCTGGGACGAGGCGGAGGCCCGGCTCAAGGACGCCCTCGCGTGCACCCGCACGATCGGTGACGAGGTCGCCCGGCAGCTCGACTCGCTGCGGGCCAACGATCACCTCAACATGGACCTCAAGGTCCTGATCGGCCGCGACCTGGACTTCGGCCAGGGGCTCTACAAGCTTGTCCGCATCAACTGGACGCCGAAGGGCGACACCGTCCGCTACGACCTCGAGCTGCGCGCGATCCCCTCGGGCCTGCTGCGCACCTACTCGTTCAGCATGCGCTGAGCCGGCGGCCGGGAGCGCGAACGGCGCGGACCGTCGGGTCCGCGCCGTTCTTGTTTCGCCCGGGGCGCGCCGCGCGCGCGATCCCCGGGCCGAGGCACCCGCCGCCGTCAGTCGGCGACGATCGCCTCGAGCTTCTGCGCCTCGATCGTGGTGCGCAGCCGCTGCAGCGCCTTCGCCTCGATCTGGCGGATGCGCTCGTGGGTCAGGTTGAAGAGCCGGCTGATCTCGCGCAGCGTGTGGCCGGACGGCTCGCCGATGCCGATGCCGAAGCGCAGCCGCAGGATCTTCTCCTCGCGCGGCGGCAGCGTGGCGAGCGCGCTCTGCACCGCGCTGGTGAGCTCGGCGTCGAGCGCCGACTCGAAGGGCGAGCTGGCCTTGACGTCCTCGAGGATCTCGACGAGCGCGCGATCCTCGCGCCCCGCCGGCGGCTCGTCGAGGCTCACCGCCTCGGTGCGCAGCCCGAGCAGGTCCTCGACCTTCTCGACCGGCATGCCCTCGTCCTGCGCGATCTCCCAGACCTCGGGCTTGCGGCCGAGCTTGCGGCGCAGCTCGCGGCTGGTGCGCATCACGCGCCGGCGCGCGTCCTGGACGTAGATCGGCGTACGGACCGCGGCGCCGTGGTTCTCGAGCGCGCGCTTGATGTACTGCCGGATCCACCACACCGCGTAGGTGCTGAAGCGGTAGCCGCGCGAGGCGTCGAACTTCTCGACCGCCTTCATGAGGCCGAGGTTGCCCTCCTGGATGAGGTCCATGAGGGGAAGCTGGTGCTGCCGGTAGCGGTTGGCGATGTGGA
>CAYMQR010000548.1:0-2170 GCA_964392195.1 uncultured bacterium
CTCCCGATGTGCTTCCGCTTCCCGTCGATGTCGATCGAGATGTTCGAGCCATCCCAGCGGATGTCGAACGAGTACCACTTCTCGCCGTCCCACGGGTCGTACTGGTAGCAGTCCTCGAGCGGCCACTCGCCGGGAGTGTTGGAGCGCCCGCGGACCTTGCCGTAGTTGCACCAGTAGTTGGTCATCGCGTACTGCGACGGGATGTACAGGAAGCCCTCGCCGGCGCCCTTGTAGTAGAAGTTGTTGCCGGAATAGAGCCAGAAGTAGATGAGGAGCGTGCCGGGCGAGTAGCGCGGCTTGAAGTCGTCGACGAAGCCGCGCGCCTCGAAGTGGAAGTGGCCGGACGCGGCCGACGACGGACCGAGCGGGATCTCGAGTCGATCGCCTGCCTTGGTGGTCTTGAAGTAGAGCGCCGGCGGCGGCTCCTCGACGTCACCGTTGAGGATGAGCGTGGGCGCGCCGGCGGTCTCGGGCGCGACCAGGTCGAGGTGTCCGTCGCCGTTGGCCTCGATCGGTGTGAGCGGCTGATCGGCGCGCGGTGGCGTCACCTCGACGAAGCCGCCCGCGCCGGTGTTCGAGTAGAGGCGGGTGGCGGCCGTCGAGTTGAAGCCGCTCACCAGCACGTCGGGCCAGCCGTCGGCGTTGAAGTCGCGCGCCCACACCGAGCTCGGGAAACCCGACGACCACTCGATCGCCGCCGAGTCGAGGGCCACGAAGGTGCGGTCCTGCTGGTTGTGGTAGGTGACCACGCGGCCGCTGGTGAAGTTCTCGGTCTGCGCCACCGCGAGGTCGGGGTAGCCGTCCTGGTCGAGGTCGGCGCAGCGCACCGCGGTGGTGACGTTGCTGGCGGCGGGGAAGTGCCACGCGGGCAGCGCGCTCGCGGGCGCGAGGTGGAAGTTGCCGAAGCCGTCGTTGAGCAGCAGCGAATCGCGCTGCAGCGACGAGCCGTTCCAGCCGCCGCCGATCAGGTCGGCGTCGCCGTCGCGGTCGACGTCGCAGGCGGCCATCGCGGTGAAGCTCGCGGCGCCGCTCACGAGCTCGACCGGCACGCGCGTGGCCTCGCCCTGGAAGTGGCCGGTGCCGTCGTTGAAGTAGAGCGTGGTGAGGCCGCTCGGTCCGATCGCGGACTGGACCAGGTCGACGTCGCCGTCGCAGTCGAGGTCGGCGGCGGCGCTGGCCTTGGAGACGGAGCCCGAGGCGTTGGGCGTGAGCAGCGTGCCGCCGGACTCGGCGAGGGCGCCGCCACCGCTCGAGGCGAGCAGCAGGCTGGGCGCGCCGGAGTCGCCCTGGCCGGCCTGGGTGACGAAGGTGTCGGGGACGCCGTCGCCGTTGAGGTCGGCGGACTCGGCGCTGGACGGCTGGTCGACGGCGACGGAGGCGCCGGCGAGGACGGCGGCGGTGCCGTCGCTGAAGTGTCCGGCGCCGTCGTTGCGGTAGACGAAGGCGGTCCCGGCGGCGGGCGGGGCGGCGCTGGAGTCGAGGTGGAGGAGGTCCTGGTCGCCGTCGCCGTCGGCGTCCACCGCGACCAGGAAGCGGGTGTCGTAGGGGATCGCGGGGATCGCGTCGAAGCCGTCGGGCGACACGCCGAAGGTGGGCGCGGCGGCGATCGCGCCCGGCGCGCCCTGGGCGGCCGGCACGTTGCAGCGCGGGTTCGCCTGGTGCACCACCGAGAGCATGACCGAGCCAGCGACGCCCGGCGCCGCGGTGGCGGTGATCTGCGCGGTGCCGATCGCGCCGGTGGTCACGGTGCCGTCGGCGGCCACGGTGGCCACGTTGCCGTCCGAGCTCGACCAGCTCACGCTCGCGGCGATCGGCTCGCCGGCGGCGTCGCGGACGCTCGCCGTCGCGCGCGTCGTGAAGCCGCCTTGCTCGACGGTGCCCGCAGCGATCGAGACGGTGACGCTCGCCGCGTCCGGCGATCCGCCGCCACCGCCCGAGCTGCCGCAACCCGCGGCCATCGCCGCGGCCACCACGCACAGCGCCCACCGAACCGAACGCTGGATCACGCTGGAACCTCCTTGCCGAGGCGGATGACCGATCACGACCCGCGCGCGGCGCACGCCGCGCGCCGACGATACCCGAACCACGGCGAGCGGCCCACCGAGGGCGGCGCTTCCCGTGGCGACGTCACTGGTTCATCGAGTCGAGGAATTCCTTGTTGGACTTGGTC
>CAYMQR010000548.1:2270-3763 GCA_964392195.1 uncultured bacterium
CCCGTGGCGACGTCACTGGTTCATCGAGTCGAGGAATTCCTTGTTGGACTTGGTCTTCTTGAGCTTGTCGATGAGGAACGTCATCGACTCCACCGTGCTCATCGGCTGCAGCACCTTGCGCAGCAGCCAGATGCGCGGCAGGTGGTTCTTGTCGATGAGCAGCTCTTCCTTGCGGGTGCCGGACTTGTTGATGTCGAGGGCGGGGAAGATGCGCTTGTCGGCGAGGCGGCGGTCGAGGCAGATCTCGGCGTTGCCGGTGCCCTTGAACTCCTCGAAGATGACCTCGTCCATGCGGCTGCCGGTGTCGATCAGCGCGGTGGCGATGATGGTCAGGCTGCCGCCGGCCTCCACCTTGCGCGCCGCGCCGAAGAACCGCTTCGGCCGGTGCAGCGCGTTGGCGTCGACGCCGCCCGAGAGGATCTTGCCGCTCGGCGGGCACACGGTGTTGTGGGCGCGCGCGAGGCGGGTGATGGAGTCGAGGAGGATCACCACGTCCTTGCCGTGCTCGACGAGGCGCTTGGCCTTCTCGATCGCCATGTCCGCGACCTGCACGTGGCGGGTGGCGGGCTCGTCGAAGGTGGAGCCGATGACCTCGCCCTTCACCGAGCGCTTCATGTCGGTGACTTCCTCGGGGCGCTCGTCGATCAGCAGCACCTTGAGCTCGACCTCGGGGTGGTTGGCGGCGATCGCGTGCGCGATCGACTGCATCAGCATGGTCTTGCCGGCGCGCGGCGGAGACACGATCAGCGCGCGCTGGCCCTTGCCGATCGGCGTGACCAGGTCGAGGATGCGCGTCGAGTAGTCGGTGGGCTGGTGCTCGAGCTTGAGCCGCTCCGCGGGATGGAGCGGGATCAGGTTCTCGAAGATGATCTTCTCGCGCGCCTCCTCGGGGTCCTCGAGGTTGATCGAGTCCACCTTGAGCAGCGCGAAGTAGCGCTCGCCGTCCTTGGGCGGGCGGATCTGGCCGGTGATGGTGTCGCCGGTCGAGAGGTTGAAGCGGCGGATCTGCGACGGCGAGACGTAGATGTCGTCGGGGCCGGGCAGGTAGCTGTAATCGGGGCTGCGCAGGAAGCCGTAGCCGTCGGGGAGCGTCTCGAGCACTCCCTCGGCGTAGATGTGGCCGCTGCGCTGCGCCTGCGCCTGGAGCAGCGCGAAGATCAGGTCCTGCTTGCGGAGCCCGCCGGCGTTCTCGACCTCCAGGTCCATGGCGAGCGTCGCCAGGTCGGTGATCGGGCGTTCCTTGAGGTCCTTGAGGTTGAGGTGCATTGCGCCCTCGGGGAGACGCGCGTCCGGGAGGACGCGCGTCGCGCTAGGTGAGAAGGTGGGCTGGGCCAGGGGGAGCCGCGCCGGCGGCGGCTCGGGCAGGTCGTGGACTCTGGATCACGCGCGAACGCCGATCGCGCGTGCGTTCGCTTCGAAGGTGGGGCGAATGGAATCCGCCGGGATGGAGTTGAATGGACGGTCGGTCGCTGGCTGGGATCGTCGTGCTCACG
>CAYMQR010000549.1:0-3746 GCA_964392195.1 uncultured bacterium
CGAGCGGCGACCCCACGGGGTTCGCCACCTTCGAGGACGTGGTGGCGGCCTTCGAGCGCCAGCTTCGCCATCAGCTCGACACCATGGAGACCGCGATCGCCAGCAAGGACGCGGCGCACCGCGAGATGCTGCCCGCGCCCTTCGTGTCGGCGCTGGTCGACGGCTGCGTCGAGCGGGCCCGCGACGTCACCGACGGCGGCGCGCGCTACGACTTCACGTCGGTGGACGTGCGCGGGCTGGCGACGCTGGTGGACTCGCTGATGGCGATCGAGCGCGTGGTCTACGAGACCCGCGAGAGCTCGCTCACCGGCTACCTCGCCGTGGTGCTCGCGAACTTCCGCGGCGAGGAGCCGCTCCGCCAGCGCGTGCTGCGCACCTGCCCCAGGTACGGCGCGGGCCACGAGCGCGCCGACGCGCTCGCGCGCCGCGTGGTGGCGACCATCCACGAGCACCTCGCGAGCAAGCGCAACGTGCGCGGTGGGCGCTACCGCGCGGCGTACTTCTCGCTCGGCAACCACGTCATCGACGGCTTCCTGCTCGGCGCGACCCCCGACGGCCGGCTGCGCGGCGCGCCGATCTCGAACGGGATCTCGTGCTCCAACGAGATCGGCGCCGCCCCCGGTCCGCAGGCGGTGATGCGCGCCGCGGCGGGGTTTCCGCCCGCCCACGTCTCGAGCGGCGTTTCGCTCAACCTGCGCTTCCACCCCCGCTTCATCGCGGCGGCGAACGGCCTCGAGGCGTTCGCGTCGCTGATCAAGACGTACTTCGATCTGGGCGGCATCCACCTGCAGCCCAACTTCGCGTCCGCCGAGACCCTGCGCGAGGCGCAGCGCCACCCGGAGCGCCATCGCGACCTGATCGTGAAGGTCTCCGGCTACTCCGCGTGCTTCGTCGACCTGGGCCGCTCGATCCAGGAAGACATCCTCGCCCGCGCCGAGCTGTGAGACCGCGGTGAGCGCCCCGACCGGAAGGATCTTCGACGTCTCGCGCGGCTGCGTCGATGACGGCCCGGGCCTGCGCACCGTCGTGTACCTCAAGGGCTGCAAGCTCGACTGCCCGTGGTGCCACAACCCGGAGGGCAAGTCGTTCGCGCCGCAGATCTCGCTGTCGGACGCCCGCTGCATCGCGTGCGAGGCGTGCGCGTCCGCCTGTCCGCGCGACTGGCCGTTCGGCGTCACGGACGCGTGGCGCGACGGCTGTGACCGGTGCGCGCGGTGCGTGGCCGCGTGCCCGTCTGGCGCGCGCCAGCTCGTGGGGCGCGACGTCGCGGCCGACGAGCTGGTCCGGGAGCTCGCCGTCGACGACGTGTTCTTCGCCGGCACCGGTGGCGGGGTCACGTTCTCGGGCGGCGAGCCGCTCCTGCAGCACACCTTCGTGCTCTCCTGTGCCCGCGCCCTGCGCGCGAAGGGTGTTCACGTCGCCGTCGAGACCGCTGGGCTGTGGGCGCGATCGATCGCCGCCGAGGTCGCGGGCGGCGTAGACCTGGTGCTCTTCGACCTCAAGCATGCCGACCCGTCGCGGATGACGGCCGCACTCGGGCGCGGCGCGGCGCTCGTCCTGCCCAACCTCTCCGCGCTGCTCGCGAGCGAGGTCGAGCTCGAGCTGCGGGTCACGTTGATCCCCGGCTTCAACGACTCGCCCGCCGACCTCGACACGCTGGTCCGCTGGCTCACCCGCGCGCCCCGGGTGCCGCCGATCCGGCTCGTGCCGTTCCATCGCATGGCGACCGCCAAGCACACGCTGCACGGCACCGTCTATCCTTACGCTCCCGTGACGCCGCCGGCGCGCGCCGATTGCGCGAGAGCGGCGAGCCTCCTCGCCGCCCGCGGCCTACCCGTCACCCCCGAGGTCCCATGAGCGAGTTCGAGACGATCCTCTACGAGCAGCACGGCGCCGTCGGCGTCCTCACGCTCAACCGCCCGCGCAGCCTGAACGCGATCAACTTCACGATGCGCGACGAGCTGCACGCCTGGCTCGACGCGCGCATGCGCGACCTCGACACCCGGGTGCTGATCCTGGCAGGCGCGGGCCGCGGCTTCAGCGCCGGCCTCGACATCAAGGACCCGACGATCATGGGCGCCTCGTACAGCCCGCGCGAGGCCTACGTCGCGCAGCGCACCTTCTCCGAGATGATCCTGAAGCTCAGGCGCCTGCCGCAGCCGCTCGTCGCCGCCATCCAGGGACCGGCGATCGGCGCCGGCTTCTCGATCGCGATGGCGTGCGACATCCGCCTCGGCACCCCGGCGGCGACGTTCCAGGCGGCCTACATCAACCTCGGCTTCGGAGGCGCGGACATGGGCTCGTCGTGGCTCCTCACCCGCGCCGTGGGCTCGGGCAACGCCGCGCGCTATCTGCTCTCGGGCGACGTGCTGCCGGCACCCGAGGCGCTCCGCATCGGCTTCCTGCAGGCGATCGTCGAGCCCGAGGCGCTGCTCGGCGAGGCGCGCGCGCTGGCCGAGAACCTCGCCGGCAAGTCGCCGCTCGGCCTGCGCCTCACCAAGGAGGCGCTCGACCTCGCGGTGGGCGCGATGACCCTCGAGGACGCGATCCGCCTCGAGGACCGGAACCAGGCGATGTGCATCGCCGAGGTCGCCGCCTCCATGCAGCGCTGAAGCCGCCCCGATCCGGAGAGACGCCGCCGTGCCCAAGCTCATCCACCTCCGCAACCTGCGCTTCCTGCTCCACGAGGTCCTCGACCTCGAGGGGCTCACCCGCTTCCCGTACTTCGCCGAGCACGACCGCGCCACCTTCGACGGCGTGCTCGACACCGCCGAGCAGATGAGCCTCGAGCTGCTCGCGCCGACGTTCCAGGCCATGGACGTCGAGCAACCCGAGCTGGTGGACGGGCGGGTGCGCGTCCACCCGATCGTCCGCACCGTGATGCGCGAGTGGGGCGCGGGCGGCTGGATCTCGGCGCACGCTCCCGCCGAGCTCGGCGGCCAGCAGCTCCCGGGCACGCTGCTCGCCACGGTGCGCGGCCTGTTCGCCGCCTACAACTACTCGGCGTCGGTCTACCCCGCGCTCACCGCGGGCGCGGCGCACCTGCTGGCCTCGTTCGGCTCGCCGGAGCTCGTCGAGCGCTACGTACCGCGGATGTTCAGCGGCGAGTGGCAGGGCACCATGGCGCTCACCGAGCCGCAGGCGGGCTCGTCGCTCGCCGACCTGCGCACCCTCGCGACGCCTGCCGCGGACGGCTCGTGGCGGATCCGCGGCCAGAAGATCTTCATCTCGTGCGCCGACCACGACGGCGTCGAGAACGTGGTGAACCTGCTGCTCGCGCGCACCGAGGGCGCGCCGCCGGGGCTCAAGGGGATCTCGCTCTTCGTGGTGCCGAAGCGGCGCATCGGCGCGCACGGCGCGCTCGTCGACAACGACGTCGCGGTCGCGAGCGTGTTCCACAAGCTCGGCTACCGCGGCGCGCCGATCACCCAGCTCGCGCTCGGCGAGCGCGGCGACTGCCACGGGTGGCTGGTCGGCGAGCGCCACCACGGCCTCAAGTACATGTTCCAGATGATGAACGAGGCCCGCATCGACGTGGGCATGGCGGCCACCGCGATCGCCTCGGCCGCCTACCATCGCGCCCTCGACTACGCCCGCGAGCGCCCGCAGGGCCGGCGCGCCACCGACCGCGACCCGGCCTCGCCGCCGCTCGCGATCGTCGAGCACGCCGACGTGAAGCGCATGCTGCTCTTCCAGCGCGCGGTGGTGGAGGGCGCGCTCGGCGTGATCCTGCGCGCAGCCCACTA
>CAYMQR010000550.1:0-3744 GCA_964392195.1 uncultured bacterium
GCGCTTCGGCACGCAGCAGTGGGACGCGCACCCGCCGATCGATCACGCGCCGCCACGGCTCTGGGATTGGCGCGACAACCCGGTGGTCAGCTACTTCGCGGGGCTCGATCCGGCCAACCGCTACGCGCGCTTCTGGCCGCCGGGTGCCTATCGCGTCGATCCCGGCTCCCCGCCGAGCGACGACCTGCGCGCCGGCTCGTGGCTGCAGCGCGGCTGGACCGAGCGCTGGGACGAGCCGCGGCCGATCGGCGCGGGGCGCGAGGTGGAGCTGCGCTTCCGCCTCGACGGCGCCGACCTGCCGGGGCGGATCGTGCTGGGGCTGCTCGCGAGTCCGCTGCTCGGGGGTGGCGGGGTGCCGGCGCGGGTCGCCCTCGACGGCGTGCCGGTCACGAGCGTGGTGCTCGACGGCGAGCACGTCCGCGAGGTCGTGGTCCCGGTCGCGGCGGCGGGTCCGTTCGAGCGCCCGTACCGCGTGACGATCGAGCTCGGGCGGTGGCGGAAGGTCGACTGGCGCGACACGCTGCGGGCCCTCGTCGACCCCGCGATCCTCGACCTGCGCCGCGACGCGCTCGTCCTCGAGTCGGCGAAAATCGACGGCACGAACGGCACCACGGTGCTCTTTCCCGCGCCCAAAACGGCCACTTTTGCCGCAGCTCGCGCGAAAATCGGCCTGTAAAGCTTCAGCTATACAAAAAGTGTGGAGCATCAGCTTTACGATTTTGTAGAGCAAGTGCTTTACAGCGGGGCCCGTCGCGCGGCGCGCCGAGCCGGGTTAGGCTCGGGCCACCATGACCTCACGGAAGCTCGCTCCGGCGCTCGCGGTCCTGCTCTCGTTCGCGGTGCTGGGCGGTTGCGGCGGCAGCGAGGCGAGCGCGCCGCCGCTCACCAGCGCGGAGGTCCTCGCGCGCGGCCCGTTCGCGGTGGCCCACGAGTACTTCGACCTCGTCGATCCGTCGCGCCCCACCGCGCCCAACGAGGCGTACCCGGGGGCCGCGACCCGCACCCTCGCGACCAACCTCTGGTACCCGCTCGCCGCCGAGGGCGCCGCCGCGGCCGCGCCCGGGCGGCACCCGGTGATCCTCTACAGCCACGGCTTCATGTCGTGGGGCACCGAGGGGCGCTACCTCGACGAGCACCTCGCGAGCCACGGCTACATCGTCATCGCGCCCGACTTCCCGCTCACCAACATCCTGACGCCGGGCGGGCCCGCGGTCGGCGACGTGGTGAACCAGCCCGCCGACATGAGCTTCCTCCTCGACTCGCTGCTCGAGTTCGACGCGCAGCCCGGGCACCCGCTCTTCGGGGCGGTCGACGCCGGGCGAGTGGCCGCCGCGGGGGTGTCGCTCGGCGGCATGACCACCTCGCTGCTGGGCTACCACGCCACGCTGCGCGACCCCCGCGTGCGCGCCGCGATCTCCATCGCCGGCCCGGGCTCGATGTTCGATGCGAGCTTCTACGCCACCTCGAGCGCGCCGTTCCTGATGATCGCCGGCGACATCGACGCGATCGTCGACTACCCGACCAACGCGCTGGTGGCCCGCGAGATGGCGGGTGAGAAGGGCCTGCTCGTGACCCTCCACGGCGCCACCCACACCGGCTTCGCGAACCAGTCCGCCGAGTTCATGGGCTCGATGGACAACCCCGACAACCTCGGCTGCGCCGCGCTCACCACCCAACTCGAGGTGGACGAGGTCGACTTCGTGACCCTCCTCGGCGGCGCCGCCGCCGGCATCGTCGAGCGCGAAACTCCGTTCCCGTGCACCGTTTCGCCGCTCCCCACCTCGATCCGCCCGTGGCGCCAGCACGACCTCGTGATCCTCGCCGCCGCCAGCTTCCTCGACAGCGTGCTGTCCGACAGCGCCTCCCTCCAGGCCCGCTCCGCCGACTTCCTGCGCACCACGCTTCCCGCGGAAAACGTGGAAGCGAGCGTGGAGTAACGGTGGAGCGTCGGTGCTCGGCCACCGACCCGACGCTCAGCGCTCGTCCGTCGGCGACGGATCGACGATCCCCGCCGAGCTCAGCGCGCGCCGGAGCAGGTCGTCGACGCCGAGCTCGGCGGCCACCCGCCTGAGGTACGCGCGGTCGACCTCGCCGCGATTCGCTTTCAGCACGCTGAGGAGATCGCGCCACTGGCGGTCGGCGACCTCGCCGCCTGCGCGATACCAGACGAGCTTGCGAAGCACGATGTCCTCGGCGGATGTGACGGTGACCAGGCGACCCGACGCAGAGTCGAGGGCGACCGAGATCGCGTGCGCCAGTTGGTTCCGATCGAGCGTTCGTTCGCCTGCCACGAACAGGTCGATCTTCTGCATGGTGTCGAGGTGGATGACGTTGAACGACCCGGCGCGCTGCGTCGCATCGGCCGCGGCCGACGGATCGACGTAGCACGTCGGCTCGAGTGCACGAACCAGCGCTGCCACCCGCTCGGGATCGAGCTCGAGCAGCAGGTCGAAGTCCGCGGTGGACCGCGGCTCTCCGTGCAGCGAGCTCGCCAGTGAGCCGCCGATCACGTACCGGATGCCGAGCCGCTCCAGGATGTCGAGGATCGCGAACAGGCCGCGGAACGGGGCCAGCTCGGCGATGCCGTCAGTCATCCGCCGTCCAGCTGAACGCGCGCCGGACGAGGTCCGGGCCGAGGCGGCGCACCGCGAGCCTGAGCGCGAGCTCCCGCGGGGACGCGTCCGGATACCGCAGCCGAAGGCCGGCGAGCGCGAACCGGTCGGCGCTCTCTCCGAGCTCGCAGACGAGCCGCGCCTTGCGCCAAGGCGGCATCGCGCGCCACGCCTGCATCATGCGGCGATCGACCTCGTCGGATGTGTCGAGGGACTGCGCCCGGTAGGTGTCAACCATGGATGGAAGCACGAGCTCGATTCTACCTCCCGAAGTCAAGGCCTCGAGTCGACTTGCAGTGAAGGTCAGCCCGCGCTTCGCCGTCGATCCAACAACGCCTCGAGCGCCCATCCGTAGTTCATGCGCTCGCCGTACCACCTGGGCACGATGGTGCCCGCGTCGATCTGGATGCCCGCGGCGGCCTGGTCGCGCTCGAACGTGCCGATCGCGTCCCGGTGGTCGTCGCTTCCCGGCTTCGTGACGCCGAACGCCTGACCGTCCCACCTCACGAACTCGATCCCCGCGGCGCGCGAGCGCATCGTCCAGCGCCCCTCGTGGACCAGCGTGTGGTGCCGGCTGCAGAGGAGCACGAGGTTGTCGAGCCTGGTCTCACCGCCGTCGGCCCAGTGCCGGACGTGGTGGGCGTCGACGAAGCGGCGGTGGGTGCAGCCCGGGAAGCGGCAGCCGCGGTCCCGCGCCCGCAGCGCGCGGCGGATCGCCGCGGGGACGGTGCGCGTCTTCCGGCCCACGCTCAGCACCTCGCCCGTGCCGTCCTCGTGGACACACACCTTGCCGCAGTCGCAGGCGATCCGCCGCGCCGTCTCCGGCGCGATCGTGGCGCCGTCCTCGAGCTCGGGCGCCGGACCCTCGCCGTCCGCCGTGAGCATCGCCTCCTGCACGTGGACCACGACCTCGTATCGATCGCCGCCGCTCCCCGCCGCCGGACCGTGCGCCAGCATCGTCCGCGCCAGCACCATCAACGCGTCGGCGTTTCCGGCGGGGACGTCGTTGGGCTTCGCCTTGGGATCCGACGGCGCCGCCGCGGGGTTTCGCGGGGGGCACAACGGCGCGGTTCCTTACCGCAGCGCCGCCCGCGCGGCCGCCATCGCCGTCACGCAGACCGCCGCCCCATCC
>CAYMQR010000551.1:0-3741 GCA_964392195.1 uncultured bacterium
GCGGTGGGCTTTGGGGTTGTTCTCGCCGAGTTTAATGTGTTTCAGGGGGTGGGCGACGACGGCGTCGCCCACCTGGCGTCCGACCGCGGCGGCGCGCTCGCCGCGCGCGCGCAGGTCGGCGTCGACGAGCGGATCGGCGGCGCACTCGCGGGCGGCCATGTAGCCGATCGCGTGGTCGGGGAAGTTGTCGCGCGAGTCGTGGTTGCCCCAGAAGTAGCCCTGATACGCGCCGAGCTGGCTCACCATGAACGACGAGCAGCAGTCCGAGATGCGCAGGAACCCGGGCAGCCCCGAGAACACGAAGGTGACGGCGTACGAGCCCATCGCGAAGAGCGGCTCGGCCGCGAAGTAGGTCTCGGTGGGGTCGACCCGGTAGGTGTAGCGGCCGTCGGCGAAGAACGTGGACGCGATCTCACCCTCGAGCGGCGCCGGGAAGCTCTCGCCGGGCGTCACGCCCTGGCCGGCGTGCGTGCGCGCGACGGCGCCGCCGTCCGGGCCGTCGATGGTGAGGGTCCAGCCCGGCTGCCACTCGCGCGAGGTGATGCCCGGGTGGCCGGACACGCTGCCGCCCACCACCAGCCCCTCGAACATGCGGATCAGCGTGAGCGCCAGGTCGCGGGTGCGGAACACCTTGTAGGCCTGCCAGGCGTTGAAGGCGCTCTGACCGATCTCGTTGTTGTCCTTGGGGTGGGCCTCGATCTCCCAGTCGCTGCCGTGGTGCGCGACGAAGGTGGCGCCGAGGGTCATCGCCGGCACCACGTCGTTGATGAGCGAGAAGCGGTTGTGGGCGAGGACCACTCGCGCGAGGCGCTCGCGGTAGAGGAGCTGGAAGGCGTCGGCCCGGGCGCTGGGGTTCTGCCACGGCTGCGGCGACGAGTAGATGGTGTGGCCGAAGCTCGGCGCGGCGAGCACGCCCACCTTCACCACCAGGTCGTAGGTGCCGACCGGCTTGGGGTCGGGGAGCTGGGCGACGATCTCGGTGGCGCCACGGCTCACGACCGTCATCGGCGCGCCGTCGTAGGTGACGGCGACGGTGTTGCCGTCGCCCTCCACGCCGAAGTTGGCGCCGTGGATCGTCACCGTCTGGCCCGGCACGCCCGGGTTGGGCTCCACCGAGTCCACGCTCGGCGCGCACCCGCTCGCGAGCGCGGCGAGCACCACGAAGGACACCCAAGCGACCACGCGCGCGGGCCCTCGCCCACGCGCCATCCCCTCACCCGTCATGTCGGCGATCTCCCGGTAGTGGCGCGCTCGGCGCACGCACCACCGGTCGATCGTACCGACCGCGTCGCCGCGCGCGCAACGCGCAACGCGCTCAGCGCGCCGCGATCCCCGACCACGAGTCCGGCGCCAGCGGGCCGGCGGCGGGCTTCACGTCGACCACGAAGCCGGTGAGGTTGGCCATGCCGGAGACCCGCTCGATGCGCTCGGGGCCGTCGGCGGCGAGCAGGTTCACGTTCACCCCGGTGGTCTTGTTCGCCACCGAGAGCCCCACCGCGTGCTGGTGTCCCCAGCCGTGCGGCAGCGCGACGGTGCCGGGCATGAGATCGGCCAGCAGCCGCACCGGCACGCGCACGGTGGCGACGTCGGTGGACACGTCCGCGAGCTCGCCATCGGCGAGGCCGACGCGCGCGGCGTCGCTGGGGTGCACGTAGAGGTAGTTGGTGTGCTTGCCGTCGGCGACGAACTTCTCGTGGTTGTGGGTCCACGAGTTGTGGGTGTGGACGGCGCGCTTGGTGATGAGCTTGAGGCGATCGGCGTGGGCGCGCTCGCGCTCGAAGCTCGAGTCGACCTTCTTCGCCTCCTCGAGCAGCACCGCCGGCGCGAGGTGGACCCGGCCGTCGTCGGTGACCACCCGCTTGCCCAGGAACGCCTCGGTGGAATGCTCCGGCCGGAGCTTGCCGTGGCGCTCGCGGAGCAGCGCGCCGAAGCTGCCGGCGCGGGTGGCGCGCAGCACGGCCGAGAGCAGCGCCTCCTGGGGGAGCTGACGGCGTCCGCCGCGCAAGCGCGTGCGCAGCGCCGTGAGGCCCTCGAACGCGAGCTGCGCGACCCGCGAGCCGAACAGGTTCACGCCGCTCGCGCGGCACAGGTCCATGTAGATCGTCGCCTCGTCGCGCACGTCGCCGGGCGCGTCGACGATCGGACGCGTGGCCTGCAGGTACGGCTTGCGCTGCAGGCCGAGGAGCAGCGGGAACAGGAACGGCAGGTCGGGGCGCTCGAGCGGCGTGGTGCAGGGCAGGATGTAGTGCGCGAGCGAGCCGGTCTCGTTGCGGAAGATGTCGAGGGTGACGAGCAGCTCGAGGTTGCGGAACGCCTCGCGCAGCCTTCCCGCGTTGGCCATCGTGATGAGCGGGTTGCCGCCGGTGACGAAGAGCGCGCGCACCTGCTTGGGCCCCGGCGTGAGGATCTCGTCGGCGAGGATGCCGCCGGGGAAGGCGTCGTTGACCGAGGCGAAGTCGCCGACCCGCGAGCGATCGGGCCTGAGCAAGGCGCCGGTCTTCTTGCCGAACGCGGGGAAGTCGATGACGCCCTGCCCCACCAGCGTGCCGCCGCGGCGGTCGAGGTTCCCCGAGACGGCGTTGATCGCCTCCTGGAGCCAGAAGCCGAGCGAGCCGTGGCCGCCCATGTTGACGCCGGTCGAGCTGTAGAGCGCGGCGCCGCGCGCGCCGACGTAAGCCGTCACCATCTCGCGCAGCTTGCTCGCCGGGATCTTCGTGACCTCCGCGGTGCGCTCCGCCGGCCACGGCTTGGCGAGCCGCTCGAGCTCCTCGAGCCCGCTCATGTGGCGCGCGACGCGATCGCGGTCCACGCCGCCCATCGCGATCAGCTCGTGCAGGAACGAGAGGTAGAAGAAGACGTCGGTGCCGGGGCGGATGAAGACGTGCTCGCCGGCGATCTTGGCGGTCTCGGTGCGGCGCGGGTCGACCACGAACACCTTGGCGCCGCGCGCCGCCATGTCCTTGAGCTCGCGCACCGGGTTCGGCACCTGCAGGAAGCTCCACTTCGACACCACCGGGTTGGCGCCCACGATGATCAGGCACTCGGTATGGCCCACGTCCGGGAACGGCTGCGTGAACGGGAAGCCGTAGAGGTGGTGGGCGACCGCGAACTTGTTGGCGCAGTCCTGGGTGGCCGACGAATACATGCTCTTCGAGCCGACGCCGGTCATGAAGCCCTGCGCGAAGATCGGGTGCAGCACGCCGAAGCCGGCCGCGGTACCGACGTACATGGCGATCGAGTCGGCGCCGTGGCGCTCGCGGATCGAGCGCACCCGCGCGCCGATCTCGCCGAGCGCCTGGTCCCAGCCCAGCTCGGTCCAGCGCTCGCCGTCGCGCCGGCTCGGCCGGAGCAGCCGGTCCGGCGAGTCGAACAGGTGGTGCTGCTCGAGCCCCTTCACGCACGCGAAGCCGCGCGTGGCGACGTGCCGCTCGTCGGGCGCGATGGCGGTGACGCGCCCTCCCTCGACGGTGACCTCGAGGCCACACAGCGACTCGCAGATCCTGCAGAAGGTCGTGGTCGTGGTCGGCATCGCTCCTCGCGTCCCGTGCCCGAGACGGCGCGCAGGGTACCAGCCTGGGCCGGCCCGCCGCGAGCGGATGTCGCTCCGCCGCCGCTCGCCTGCGGGGCACGGACCGATCGGACCCGCCCGCCCGGCAGTGAGGCGAACTCGGGCGCCACCTCGCGAGCCGTGAGGGGCTGGGGGCCCGTCGAAGGGCGCGTCTCAGGGCGCGCTCCCCGCTC
>CAYMQR010000552.1:0-3732 GCA_964392195.1 uncultured bacterium
GACCGGGGTCCGCGCCGGCCAAGCCCGCGCCCCCGGCCGCCGCCGAGCCGCCCGCGCCGGCCGCCGAGCCCGGGCCGACGCTCGCGCCTCCCGAGCCGGAGGCTCCCCCCGAGCCGCCCGTCCAGCCACGCGAGCGCTCGGTGTTCGACCCGTACTGAGCCCGGCGAGAGGCGAGAAGCGCTCATGAGCGGCAGCGGCGAGCCCCCCTCCGCCGGCGACGGCGCGCGCGCGCCGCGGCTGCGCTCGTTCTCCGAGTCCTGGGTCGGCGCGGTGCGCGGGCTGGCGCGGGTCTCGTCCGATCGCCGCGTCGCGGTCCTCGACGACGTGCTGCAGGGCTCGCAGCCCACGCTCACCTACTACGCGCTGCTCGGGATCTCCGAGGTGATCGCGGGCCTCGCGCTGATCCTCAACAGCGACGCCACCCTGATCGGCGCCAACATCGTGGCGCCGCTCATGACCCCCATCTTCGGCATCGCGCTCGGCCTCGCGCGCGCCGACCTCACGCTGCTGCGCACCGCGCTGGTGGCCGAGTTCGGTGGCGCGATGGTCGGTGTGGTGCTGTGCTTCGGGCTCGGCCTGCTGCCGTTCGCGCAGGAGGTCACGCCGGCCTTGCTCGCGCAGACGCGCCCCACGCTCATCGACCTGGCGGTGGCGGCGCTCGCCGGCACCGCGGGTGCCCTGGCGATGATCGACGATCGGATCAGCCCGGCCCTGCCGGGCGTCGCGATCGCGACGGCGCTCAACCCGCCGATCGCGGCGATCGGGCTGAGCCTGGCGCTCGGCGCCTACGCGGGCGCGTGGGGTGCCTTCCTGCTCTTCTTCGCGAACGTGCTGGCGATCCTCGCGGTGGCGGGCGTGACGTTCGTGATCGCCGGGTTCGTGACGCGCCAGGAGATCGGCTCGTTCCGCGACCTCGCGCGGCGCTTTGCGGTCGCCGCGATCGGGCTGCTGGTCGTGACGGTCCTGCTCACCGGCCACCTCACGAAGATGGTGCGCGACCTGCGCATCCAGCGCGCCCTCGGCGAGGTGCTGAACGGGGAGTTCGCCAAGCGCCCGAGCACGGCCCTCGCGAGCGTGGAGTTCGACGTCCATCGCGACGGCGTCGAGGTGCTGTCGGAGGTGCGCACCCCGCGCGTGATCGAGCCACCCGAGGTGCAGCGCATCCAGGACGCCCTCGCCGCGCGGCTCGGCTCGCCGGTGCGCCTGTTCGTGCGGTGCGCGACCACCACCGACGTCGCCGCCACCGGATCGACCAGCCTTCGTCCCTACCTGGGGCTCGACGGGAAGGTCTCGGAGGCGCCCATCGCGCCCGAGATGAGGCTGCTGCAGGTCGCCGAGCAGGTCACCCGCGAGGTCGCGGCCGCGCGCCCCGAGATCGTGCTCCTCAACACCGATCTGACCCAGACGCCGGCGGGGCCGGTGTTCGTGGTGTCGGTGGAGACGCCGCGCAACCCCGAGCCGGAGAGCGTCGCGCGATTCGAGGCGCACCTGCGCGAGCGCCTCGGCCACGAGTCGCTGCGGGTCGTGGTGCGGCGGGTCGAGTCGGTCGACATCACCTCGAAGGGACGGATCCTGTTCGGCGCGGCGCACTTCGCCGATCGCAGCGCCGACGAGCGGGCGCGGGCCGAGCGGGTCGAGGGCGCGGTGCGGGACGGGCTCGCCAAGCTCACCGACGTGTTCCCCACCGCCGTCGACGCGGTGCGCGGCGACCGCGGCTGGGTGGTCCGTGCCGAGGTGGTGGGGCCGCGGGTGCCGACCCCGAAGGACGTGACGGGTGTCGAGAGCGGCGCGCGCGCGGCGTGCGGCGAGGCGGTCAGCGTCTCGCTGCTCGCGCGCGCCGAGGTCGTGGTCGAGGCGAGCGGATACGGAGCGCTGGGCGCGCGCCGCTGAGCGTCACGCCGGCCCGAAGCGCTCCTCGAGCTCGGCGAGGAGGCGCTGGTCGGCGGGCGGGAAGTCGAGGGTGCGCAGCTCGCGGCGCTCGATCCAGCGGTGGTCCGCCACGCCCACGTGGCGCGCCTCGCCGCCCACCCACCGGCAGTCGAAGAAGTGAAGCCGCACGGTCTTCTCCGGGTAGGCGTGGACTAGCTCGTGGCGGAGCGCGCCGACCTCGATCTCGAGCTCGATCTCCTCGCGCACCTCGCGCGCCAGCGCCGCCTCGGCGCTCTCGCCCGCCTCGATCTTTCCGCCCGGGAACTCCCAGGTGCCGGCGAGGTGCGCGCCCGCGGGCCGCTGCGTGACGAGCAGCCGCCCGTCGCGCCACACCAGCGCGGCGACCACGTCGATCACCCGCGGCGCCGTCATCGGCCGACGCCTCCGGGACGGGCGCTCGCGACGCCGCCCGCGCTCACGCCGCGAGCGGCGACGACGAGCCCGAGCTCGGCTTGCCGGCCTGGCCCGGGTCCGCGCCCGCGCCCGACGCCGCCGTGGCGCTCGCGCCCGCGCCGCGCGGCGAGACCAGCGCGCGTCCCAGCCGGCCCAGCCGGCGGAGCACGGTGATCTGCATCAGCACCAGCACCGCGAAGCCCGCGGGCAGCGCCCAAGCCGCGAGCCGGCTCAGCCAGGTGGGCTCGGGCTCGGGGCCGGGCGGGGTGGTGGAGCGCGCGTCGATCCGGAGCTCCTCGGTGCCCCAGCGGTCGGCGACCCGCTTCAGCTCCTTCCGCGTCACCCGCTTGAGCGGCTCGATCGGATCCACCGGCAGCTCGTTCGGTTCCAGCACGCCGGCCATCCACGCCAGGTGGTTGGCCAGATCGTCCCCGCTCAGGTGCTCGCGGAGGAAGCGGTTGGCCACGCGGTTGCGCGCCTCGAGGACCTCCTCGGGGGCGATCTCGCCGCTCGACACCCGCGTCAGCTCGGCGTCGAAGGCGTCCGCCATGGCGGCGAAGTCGTTCTCGTCGGCGGAGGCGTAAAGGTAGAGCATCCCCTCGTGGCGGTTGGGGGTGAAGTACACGTAGGGGGCGTAGCTCATGCCGCCGTGGACGCGGATGCGGTCGTAGAGGCGGATCTCGAGCAGCTCCTGCAGCACCCACAGCGCGTAGTAGTCGGGGTCGCGCGCGCCGGCGGCGACGATGCCGTCGAGCAGCGCGCCGGTGTGGTCGAGGTCCTCGGTCTGGATCGGGCCCGCGGCGCGCTCGGGCGGCGGATACGCCGGCGGCGCCCGCCCCGAGAAGCTGAGCTGGCCGAGCGTCTTCTCGATCGCGCCGCGGATCTCCTCGGCGGGCCGGTCGGCGAGCACGACGAGCACCAGCGCGGGCGGGCGGTAGTGGGCCTGGAAGAAGTTGCGGAGCTGGCGGGCGGTGATCTGGTCGATGGTCTCCGGCGTCCCGCCCTCGGGGCGGGCGATGGCCTGCTCGCCGTAGAGCTGGCCGCGCACGCCGAGGAGGAGCTGGTCGTCCTGCTTCTCGGCGAGCTCGCGCGCCGCGATCTGCCGCTCGAGCTCGATCTGCTCGGGAGTGAACGAGGCGCCGGCCAGCGAGCGGGCGATCAGCTCGAGCGACGGTTCGAGGTCGGCTGCGAACGAGTCGACCACCGCGTACGTCATGTCCACGGTGGTGAACGCGTTGTAGTAGGCGCCGTTGGCCTCGAGCTTCTGGATCAGGCCGTGGATCGCCGGGTCGGTCTCGCGGTCGAACAAGATGTGCTCGACGAAGTGCGCGACGCCGTTGGCGTTGTCGGGCTCGACCCCCGAGCCGGCCTGGACCACGAAGCGCACGTGCGCCTCGCCGCTGCCAGGGG
>CAYMQR010000553.1:0-3730 GCA_964392195.1 uncultured bacterium
ACCTGGACCGCGTCCGTCGCCAGCAGGTCGACGACGACCTCCAGCGAGCGCGGGTCGGCCACCTCGAGGAGCGGCGAGCCCGGCGCGACCACGGTCTCGCTCTCCTCGACCACGCGCAGCACGCGGCCGTCGACCGGCGAGCGCAGCTCGACGGTGTGGCTGGTCTCGGGCTGCGCGGTGTCTCCGCCGCCCGCGCGCATCAGCGTGGCGCGCGCGGTCTCGAGCTCGAACTGCGCGACCTGCTCGGCGAACCCCGCCGCGCGCGCTTCCTGCGCGGCGGTGCGCTCGCCGAGCTCGGCCTGGTCGAGCGCCTGGTGCGAGACGTCGCCGGTGGCGGCGAGCTTGCGGGCCCGGTCGAGCTCGACGCGCGCGTACCGGAGCGCGGTCTGCGCTCGCTGGGTCTCGGCCGCCGCGCGCTCCCGCGCCGCGAGCGCCGCCTTCTCGCGCGCCTCGGCCTCGGCGCGCGAGCGCGGGTCGAGCAGCGCGGGGTCGCTGGGCTCGATCACCGCGAGCACGGTCTCGCCGGCCTTCACGGGATCGCCCGCTTCACACGCGATCCGCTGCAGCCGCCCGGCGATCGGCGCGTGCACCACGAAGCGGTCCACGACCCGGGTCTTGCCCTCGTCGGCCACGGTTACGCGCAGCGCGCCGCGACCGACGCTCGCCAGGTCGACCGGCACCGGCTGGGGCAGGAACGCGTACACGATCACCGCGGCGAGCGCCGCGGCGCCCAGTCCGAGGAGAACCCGCCGTCTGACGCGTGCGGTCATGGCTGATCATCGGAGCGACCGGCTCCCGCCGGTCCGCACGGCTGCTGGATCCGTCGCCGCGAGCGCCGGCCGGGCGGGAGCCCGGCCCTCCGAGGGAGCGTTCGTTCCCGGTTCATTCGCGGGTCTTCAGCACCGCGACCAGGTCGAGGTGGTCGAGGCGCCGCCGCACCACGAGGCTCGACACCGCCGCGGAGACGAGCACCACCACCGCGGCCATGGCGTAGGTGGAGCGGTCGATCACGAACGGGATCCGGTAGAGGTCGGTGTCCATCAAGCGCGCCATCATCGACGCCAGCCCGAAGCCGATCCCGCACCCGAGCGGCAGCGCCAGCACCGTGATCAGCGCCAGCTCGCCGAGGAGGATGGTCGAGATCTCGGCACGCGTGAAGCCCAGGACCCTCAAGGAGGCGAGCTCGCGGGCACGCTCCGAGAGCGAGATCCGCGCGCTGTTGTAGACCACCCCGAACACCATGATGCCGGCGAACACCACGTTCATGGTGATCATCACCGACATGCTCTCCTCGATCGTCTTGCGGAAGCTCGCGAGCGCCGCCTGCTTGAGGGTGACGCTCGCCACCGACGGCGTGCGGGTGAGCTCGCCGTAGAGGGTGCTCGCGCGCGCCGGGTCGACCTGCAGGAAGGCACCGCTCACCGAGCTGCCCTCGCGCAGCAGCCGGTGGAGCGCCGGCAGGCTCATGAACGCCGCGGTGCCGACGAACTGTTCGCTCACGTCCGCCACCACCGCGTCGCGCACCGGGCGCGCGCCCTCCAGCACCTCGACCCGCACGCGGTCGCCGCGGCGCACGCCGAGCAGCCGCGCCAGCTTGTCGCTCAGCACCAGCCCGTCGGGCGGGAGCGTCACGGGGCGGGTGCGCTCGTCGAGGACGCGGTGCAGGATCGGCGAGTCGCCGAGCCCGGTGATCGAGACCAGCCGCTCGCGCTGCTGGCTGCGCAGCCGCACCGCCACGGCGCGGTAGGGCTCGGCGCGCATCACGCCGGGCAGGCGCTCGACCTCGTGGGCGGCGCTCGCGGTGCGCGGCTCCTGGAAGGTGAGCATCGCGTCCTCGCGCTGCTCGAGGCGGAACTGGACGTCCGCCATGAAGTCGAACGAGTCGAGCGAGAACTGGCCCGCGATCAAGAGCCCCATCGCACCCGCGATCCCCACCGCGGTGAGCCCGGCGCGCAGCGGCTCGCGCTCGAGGTGGCGCATCACCATGCGCGCCGACTGGGCGAGCACGCGGTCCAGCCCGAGCCGGTCCACGAGCAGCGCGCGGTACATGGGCGGCGCCTTGGGGCGCATCGCCTCGGCGGGGTCGAGGCGGACCGCCTGGCGCACCGCGGTGAGCGCGCCGCCCAGGCTCGCCAGCGTGGCGAACGCCACCGACACCACGATCACCGGCGGCGGCACCGTGAACTCGAGGCTCGGGAAGTGGAAGTACTTCACGTAGAGCCGCGTCATGCCGAGGCCGAGGCGGATGCCGAGCGCCACACCCGCCATCGAGCCGACCGCCACGATCGTCAGCACCAGCTTCACGTAGTGCCAGCCCACGGTGCGGTTGCCGTAGCCGAGCGCCTTGAGCGTCGCGATCTCCTCGCGCTCGGTCTCGACCAGCCGCGAGATCACGATCGAGAGCAGGAAGGCGGCCACCGCCAGGAAGATCGCCGGCACCACCGTGCCCATGGTGCGGAGCTGGCGGAACTCGTTGGCGACGAAGAACGCGGAGACCTGGTCCTTGCGGCCGTAGGCGCCGAGCCCGCCGTAGCGCTCGAGGAGGTCGTCGAGGCGCGCGATCACCTCCGGCTCGGAGGCGCCCGGCAAGAGCGAGAGCGTCACGTCGTTGAAGGCGCCCTTCATGTCGAAGGCCGCCTCCAGCCCGGCGCGGCGCATCCACATCACGCCGAAGCGCTCGTCGTCGGGGAACACGCCGCCGGCGGGCAGCGAGTACACGTATTCGGGGGACAGCGCGATGCCGACGATGTCGAAGCGCGCGAGGCGGCCGTTCAGGATCGCGTCGAGGTGGTCGCCGGGCGAGAACCTGCGCGCCAGCGCGAACGCCTCGCTGATCAGCACCTCGCGCGCCCGGCCCGGCTCGGGATAGCGGCCCTCGCGCAGGTGCAGCGCGTCGAGGCGCGGCTCGCCGAGGTCGGGGACCGACACCAGCCGCCCCACGGCGGGCTCCTCGAAGCCCTCGATGGAGAGCGTGACGTCGGCGACCACCCGGCACTCGACCGCGGCCACTCCCGGGATCGCCGCGATCGACTCCTCGAGCGCGGTCGGCGCGCGGGTGAGCGACGCCCACACCGAGGCGAAGCGGTAGCGGTCGTAGTAGGCGTCGCGGGTGCGCTCGAGGGACGCCAGCACCGCGAACGACAGCACCGCCAGCGCCACCGCGCAGCCGATGAGGAGCGCGATGGCGAGCGCCTGGGTCTTCACCCGCCAGGTGTCGCGCACCAGCTTGCGGTCGATGGCGGCGAGCCGCCCGAGCCACCCCCACCGCGGCGGCTCGCTCACCAGGAGAGCTCCTCGGGCCGCGCCTTGCGCTCGTTGACGTGCTGCGAGGCGATGCGCCCGTCGGCGATGTGGATCACCCGGTCGGCCATGCTCGCGATCGCCGCGTTGTGCGTGACGAGCGCGGTGCAGGTGCCGAGCTCGCGGTTGACGCGCTCGAGCGCGGCGAGGACGAGGATGCCGGTGTGGATGTCGAGCGCGCCGGTCGGCTCGTCGCACAGCAGCACCTGCGGGTTCTTGGAGATCGCGCGCGCGATCGCCACCCGCTGCTGCTCGCCGCCCGAGAGCTGGGCGGGGAAGTGGTCCATGCGCGCGGTCAGCCCGACCATCGCGAGCGCCTCCTCGGGGCGCATCGGCTTCGATGCGATCTCGGTCACCAGCGCGACGTTCTCGCGGGCGGTGAGGCTCGGGATCAGGTTGTAGAACTGGAACACGAAGCCGACGTGCTCGC
>CAYMQR010000554.1:0-3708 GCA_964392195.1 uncultured bacterium
TCGTCCTTGCCCTTGCGCACGAAGCTGTCGCGCACCGGCATCGGGGTCCCCTGGCCGAGCATGTCGCCCGCGAACACGAAGGTGTCCCCGTTCCAGCCCGTCGACGTCTGCTCGCTGTAGGCACCCGAGCTGTCGACCCAGCGCTCGATGAAGAGCTTGCGCGAGCCGTCGTAGCCCCACTGCGCCACGCCGGAGAACGGGTGCGGGTTGCCGGCGGACTTCCTCTCGCGGAGGTCGAGAGCGAGCCAGAAGCCGTCGAGGGCCCGCTCGATCTTCACGTCGGTGTCGCTGGGATGCGCGGGTCCCATGGGGCTCGCGGCGACCTGACCCTGGCAGCGCCAATGTCCGAGGAACCCGTCGAGCTCCTTCAGCTCGATGGGCGGGCCAGGGAGCGCCGGAGCAGCGGCCGGGGTGGCGGAGCCATCGGCCGCAAGCGCGGCACCGAGCGGCGTCAGCGCGATCAGCGAGGCAAGCCCGAGCGAGCGCGTCAGGCGAAGTCGAGACATGGGCATCCTCCGGGGCGCCGCGCGGGTGCGGCGCCGGATCGAGGGGTTGGCGAAGCGACGCCGATGCTACGACGGGTCCGGTGCACACCCGAAACCTTGCGGGGTACGTCAGATGTTGCGCGCCCGCCCCCGCCAGTAGCGGTCGCGCAGCGCGCGCACGTAGAGCTTGCCGTTGGGCAGCCGCGGCAAGCTCGCCTCGAAGTCGATCGAGCGCGGCACCTTGTAGCGCGCCAGCCGGCCCGCCACGAACCCGAGGAGCTCGGCCTCGAGGGCGGGCGAGGGCGAGTGGCCCTCGGTCAGCTCAACAGCGGCCTTCACCGACTCGCCCCACTCGTCGTCGGGGACGCCGAACACCGCCACGTCGGCGACCGCCGGGTGCTCGACGAGCACGCCCTCGATCTCGGCCGGGTAGATGTTCACGCCGCCCGAGATGATGAGGTGGGTGGTGCGATCGGTGAGGAACACGAAGCCGCCGGCGTCCACGTAGCCCAGGTCGCCGGTAGTGAAGACGTTGGGCTCGGGGTGGGTGGCCGCGGTCTTGGCGGGATCGCGGTGGTACTCGAACACCTGCGCGAGCGTCTTGTGCCGCGAGCGCAGCAGGCCGACCTCGCCGGCCGGCAGGCGGTGGCCGTCGGCGTCGACGGCGTAGACCTCGAACGACGCGATCGGCCGGCCCACGGTGCCCGGCCGGGCGAGCCACTCCTCGGACGTAGCCAGCGTCGCCACGCCGCCCTCGGTCGCGCCCCAGTACTCGACCACCACCGGCCCCCACCACGCGATCATGCGCCGCTTGATCTCGGGCGAGACCGGCGCCGCGCCGTGGAGGACGAGCGCCAGCGAGGACGGGGCGAAGCGCGCGCGCACGTCGTCGGCGAGCTTGAGCAGCCGCACGAACATCGTCGGCACCAGGTGGGTGTGGCGGACCCGGCGCGAGCCGATGAGCTCGAGGCAGCGTTCGGCGTCCCAGCGCTCCATCAGGAGGAGCGTCGCGCCGTTGAGCAGGTCGTAGATCGCGAGCAGGCCCGGCGCCGCGTGGTAGAGCGGGCCGGTGACGAGGTGCGGGCCGCGCCCGTCGAGGCCGTAGGAGAGGCCCGCGTCGCGCATCCGCCCGAGCGCCGCGCCGAGGGTGGCCGAGCGCGCGCGCTTGACGCCCTTGGGGCGGCCGGTGGTGCCGCTGGTGTAGATCATCGTGCCGCCGGCGGGGCCGTCGAGCGCGAGCGGGTTCGCGGCGAGCGCGGCGAGGGCCTCGTCGAGCTCGGCGCCCACCTCCACCACCCGCGGCGGCGTGGCGAGGGTGGCCACCGCGACGCGAGCGAGCTCGGCGTGCTCGGGGTCGGTGACGACCAGCCGCGCGCCCGAGTCGGCGACGATGTAGGTGAGCTCGTCGGCGGTGAGGTGCCAGTTGAGCGGCGTGATCCACACCCCCGCCGCGAAGGCGGCGAGGATCCACTCGACCGCCTCGACGCGGTTCCCCACCACGCTCGCGACGTGGTCGTCGGCGCCGAGGCCGAGATCGTCGCGGAGCCAGCGCGCGATCCGGGTGACCCGCTCCTCGAGCTCGCCGAAGGTGCGGCGGCGGTGGCCGTCGTCGAGGGCGAGGGCGTCTCGACCTTGGTCGTCGAACAGCATGGGAGCGCGGACCATGCCCGAGCCGCCCGGCGCACGCAACCCGCTGCGCCGCTCTCCGCTGTGGTAAGACGCTCGGCCGCTGACGCATTCCGTCTGCGGCGAGAGCGTGGCGGAGGAGGCTGAGCGATGCGGCTTCAGGTGGGGATGCGGGCGCCGACCTTCGACGGCTCGAGCTGGGACGGGACGCCGGTCCGGCTCTCGGACTTCGAGGGCCGCAAGCTCTGGCTCGCGTTCTTCCGCTACGCGTCGTGCCCGCTCTGTAACCTGCGCGTCCACGACCTGATCGTGCGGTTCCCGGACTACGCGTCGCGTGGGCTCGCGATCGTGGCGATCTTCCAGTCCCCCGCGAGCTCGATCGCGGAGTACGTCGGCAAGCAGCGCCCGCCGTTCCCGCTGCTCGGCGACCCGAGCGAGGCGCTCTACGAGCGCTACGGGCTCGAGTCGAGCGTGGCGGCGTTCGCGAGCCCCAAGAACCTCGGCCGCATGTCGCGGGCGCTGGCGGCGGGCTTCGCGCCCGGGCGCATGGAAGGCACCAAGACCCGCATCCCGGGTGACTGCCTGATCGACGAGGGCGGCGTCATCCGCGATCTCTTCTACGGCGAGGTGATCGCCGACCACATCCCGTTCGAGCGCGTCGACGCGTTCCTCGCCGGCGCCGCGAAAGGAGCGCGCTGATGCGCGTCGAGCTCTCGCTCTTGGGTCACTCGTTTCAGGACCAGCCGGTGTGGCCGGGCTTCGAGGGGATCGCCGCCAACGCCCGCGCGATCGAGGCGCTCGGCTTCGACGGCGTGCTGGTGCCGGAGGCGGGCCACGACCCGTTCCTGCCGCTCTTGATCGCCGCCGGCGCGACGACGCGGCTGGGCCTCAGGACCGGCGTGGCGATCGCGTTCCCGCGTAGTCCGGGCGCCATGGCGCAGACCGCGTGGGACCTGGCGCGGTTCTCGAACGGCCGCTTCTCGCTCGGGCTCGGCACGCAGGTGAAGGCGCACAACGAGCGTCGCTACGGCCAGCCGTGGACCGCGCCGCCGGTACCGCGGCTGCGCGAGTACCTGCAGTGCCTGCGGGCGATCTTCGCGACCTACCAGAACCCGGCCGCTCCGACGTGGTTTCGCGGCGAGCACTATCGCTTCGACCTGATGTCGCCGTACTTCAACCCGGGACCGAACGCGCAGCCGGACGTGCCGATCTACGTCGCGGTGGTGAACGACGCGATCGCGCGCATGACCGGCGAGGTCGCCGACGGTTACTACCCGCACCCGATGTGCAGCGCGAGCTACGTGCGCGAGGTTATGCGGCCCCAGGTGGAGGAGGGCGCGCGGCGCGCGGGGCGTGACATCGCCGCGATCGGGGTGCTCGGCTCGCCGATGATCGCGAGCGGCGCCACCGACGCGGAGGTCGCGAAGAACGCGCTCTTGGTGAAGCAGCGGCTCGGCTTCTACGCGTCCACGCCGACCTACCGCGCGGTGTTCGAGCACCACGGGCTCGGCGCGGTGGCGGACGAGCTCTACCAGCTCTCGAAGGCGGGGAAGTGGCGCGAGATGGTGGCGCTCGTCACCGACGACATCCTGGGCAC
>CAYMQR010000555.1:0-3705 GCA_964392195.1 uncultured bacterium
GTCGTCGGGGCCGTAGTAGCAGACGGAGGCAATGGGGTACCCCTGGAACCCACGCCGCGCCTTCTTGCGCAGCGCCTCGATGTGTCGGCTCTCGAGAGACATCGTCGTTCCTCCGAGTGTCGCGCGGGTGGCCGTGACTTGCCCGTCCGGCGGCGACTCAGTAATAGTGATTCTAAATTCAGGAACCAAGGTTACAACTTCGAGGTCGCGCCGATGAGCCTGATCACGTTGATCACGATCTGCATGGTGGCGTCGTTCTTCACCATGTTCGGAACCGTGTGGGCGTTCTACACGCCGGTCGGCGCCGACATCCGCATCCGCCCCGAGCCCGAGAGAAAGCTCAAGGGCTGGCCGGTGGCGATCCGCATCGGGCTCAACAGCCTGTTCTCGGCCGCGCTGATCTACGTGCTGGCGCTGGTGTTCCAGCGCTGGCTCTTCTACGCCGCGCTGCCCAGCTTCGGGCGCCTCCTCTACGAGACCGCCGCGGTGCTCTTGGTCTACGACTTCCTCTACTACCTGCTCCACCGCTACCCGTTCCACGCGTGGCCCGGGCTGCGCGAGGTCCACACCCGCCATCACCTCGCCAAGTTCCCGGTGGCGTGGGACAGCCTCTACCTCCACCCCCTCGAGACCGCGCTCGGGCTCTTCCTGCTCATGACCTGCGTGTGGATGATCGGACCCGTCAGCGCCTACTCGTTCGGGCTGATCTTCCTCGTCTACTCGCAGATGAACGTGCTGGTTCACTGCGGGCTCGCGCTGCCCGGCGCGCTCAAGCCGTTCGGCTACATGGCGCGCAAGCACGACGCCCACCACCGCCACATGAAGGCGGGGAACTTCGCGTCACTGACGCCGATCTGGGACAAGCTCTTCCGCACCGCGGAATAGCGGGTCGACCGATCGGCTGGAGGGTCGTCGCTTCGTCGATGACCCCGACGTACGTCCTGGGGCGGCCGACGAAGCGGCCGCCCTCCAGGCTCACCCCCGCGGCGCGGTCAGGATCCCGGCGAGGCCCTTGAGCCGCGCGCCCACTCCGCGCCCGTAGAGCAGGCCCAGCACCCCACGTAGCCGCGCGTAATCGCCGCGCCGGATCGGGTACATCTTGGGCGGGATGTGGATCGGGAACCGATCCGTCAGCACCGCCTTGGGGTTGGTGCAGGCGCGCAGCCCCTCGCGGCCGTTGAGCCGCCCGAAGCCCGACGCCTTCACGCCGCCGAACGGCAGCGCCTGCGCCATGTAGTGGAGCCCGAAGTCGTTGATGTTGGTGCTGCCCGCCACGAGCCGCTCGCCGATCCGCTCGGCGCGCGCGTGGTCCTTGCTGAAGACCGCGCTCGAGAGCCCGAACTCGGTGGCGTTCGCGACCCGGATCGCGTCCTCCTCGTCCTTGACCCGCACCAGCGCCAGCACCGGGCCGAAGGTCTCCTCCTGGAAGATCGCCATGTCGGGGGTCACGCCGGAGAGCACGGTGGGCTGGAAGTAGCGCCCTCCGCCGTGATCGGCGCGCTTCCCGCCCACCAGCGCCCGGGCGCCCTTCGCGACCGCGTCGTTCACGAGCCGCTCCACCAGGTCGACCTGCGCGGGCATCGTCATCGCACCCACGTCCACCACGGGGCCGGCGAGCGGCGGACCCTGCCGGAAGGCGCCGACGATCTCCACCACGCGCTTCTCGTACGCATCGAACACCGAGTCGAACACCAGGACGCGCTCGGGCGCGATGCAGTTCTGGCCGCACGACACGAACGCCCCGCCGATCGCCGCGTGCGCCGCCTGCTCGAGGTCGGCGTCGTCGCACACGATCATCGGGTCCTTGCCGCCGAGCTCGAGGATCACCGGCGTGAGGGTCTTGGCGCTCTCCGCGAGCACCCGCCGCCCGTTCCCGACCGAGCCCGTGAAGATGATCTTGTCGACACCCGAGCCGACCAGCGCGGCGCCGGTCTCGCCGTAGCCGGTGATGATCCGCACCAGCTCGGTCGACTGGCCCGCCGCCGCGAGCGCCTCGTCGAAGATCCGCTGGATGCGCGGCACCGAGTAGCTGGTCCACTCGGAGACCTTGATGACCACGCCGTTACCCGCGAAGAGCGCGGGGATGGCGGGGCCGAGGACGTTCTGGAGCGGGTAGTTCCACGGCGCGATGATGCCGATCACGCCGAGCGGCGGGTACTCGACGCGCGCCTTCTTGTGCTTGAAGAGCCCCGCCGACATCGGCTCCGGGCGCAGGTGCTTCTCGCCGTCGGCGATCGTGGTGCGGAGCTTCTCGCACACCGGCCAGGTCTCGACGAGCGCGTGCTCGCGGATCTTGCCCGAGTCGCGCACCACCACCTCGATCAGCTCGTCGAGGTGCGCGAGGATGTGGTCGAGCATGTGGCGCAGCACGGCGCGCCGCTCGGCGAACGTGGTGCGCGCCCAGCGCTCCTGCGCCACCCGCGAGCGGCGCACGGTCTCGCGTACCTCGTCGGGGCTCATCACCGGCGCCTCACCGATGCGCTCGCCAGTGGCGGGGTCGGTGCAGACGATCGTGTTCCGGCTCGACGCGAGCTGCGACAGGCTCTCGACGGCGGCGACGCTGGATGCGGTCATTTTGAAGGCTCCGTTCTCTCCGGCGTTCTTCGTGGCGCGGGGGCTCGTCCCCCGCGGCGCTCCGGCGGGGGACGAGCCCCCGCGCTACGTCATCCGAGCGGCCTCACGCCGCTGCTCGCGCCGCGAGGGCGAAGCGCGCGGCGCGGAAGCCGATCAGCATGCTCGGCGCGTTGAGCGCCGACACCGGCGTCATCGGGATCACCGACGCGTCGGCGACGCGCACGCCCGCGACGCCGCGCAGCGCGAGCCGCGGATCGGCGACCGCCTCGGCGTCGTCGCCCATCCGGCAGCTCCCCGCGAAGTGGTAGGTGGTGATGAGGTTGGCGCGGATGAAGCTCTCGAGCCGCGCACGCTCGGGGCTGCGCGCCGCGAAGCTGATCGGCGTCGAGCCCCACGGCGCGAGCGGCTCGCTGCGCACGATCCGCCGCGCCCACTCGATCCCGCGCACCAGCGTGTCCAGGTCGCGCGGGTCCGAGAGGTAGCCCGGATCGACGATCCCGGGCGCCGCGGGATCGACTGAGGAGAGCCGCACGCGGCCACGGCTGAACGGCTTGCCGAGGATCACGATGATCCCGTACATGCGCCCGAGCACGAAGCTCGCCGGCGGGCTCGACATCACCGCGCCGAGCAGCCCGCGCACCGCGTGGCGCGCCCACGGCTTGGCGAACAGCGCCGGCGGCAGCACCACGGTGGGGCCGAGCTTCACCGCCGCTTCGCGGATCGACGAGCGCGCGGTGTAGAAGACGAAGCAGGTGTCCGCTTCACCGGGCGGCAGCGCGAGCTCGGGGTTCGAGCGGTGGAAGCCGTAGAGCTGGACGTACTTGCAGTCGGTGGCCTGCCGTCCCCACACGAAGAGCGGCACGTTCGGGTGATCGTGGAGGTTCTCGCCGACTCCCGCGACCTCCGCCACCGTGGGAATGCCGTGGGCGCGCAGCTCGGGACCGCGCCCCACGCCCGAGCGCTCGAGGATGCGCGGCGTCTCGAGGGCGCCCGAGGCCACCAGCACCTCGCCGCCGGGGCACAAGCCGAAGCGGCGCGGCGAGCCGTCCACCGTGGCCTCGACCGCGGTCGCGCGGCGCGCGCCGTCGAACACGATCCGGTCGACGCGCGCGCCGGTCTCGACGCGCAGGT
>CAYMQR010000556.1:0-3698 GCA_964392195.1 uncultured bacterium
GGGAACACCCGCGGGATCGCCTGGAGGAAGCCGAACAGGTAGTTCCCGGTGCCGATGGTGCCCGTGCCCTCGCTGGAGGGCTCGACCGTCGTGCCCTCGTGCCACTCGTTCCAGGAGGTGATCCAGATCACCCCGCGGTCCTCACCCGCGACCGGGCGGCTGAACGAGCGCGCCATGTCGAGCATCTGCGAGAAGTCGTCGAAGGAGCTGCTCGGCAGCGGTGGATTGCAGCACCGCACCTCGGTGTCGTTGTACTGGGGGATGACGTTCGGCATGAAGTCGACCGAATGGCCACGGTCCTTGACCTGGATGGTCGAGGTGCCCTGGTCCCAGCCGCGGTAGGTGGGCCGCGTGACCTCGACCCAGCCGCGCAGGTCCTGGATGTTCTGCGCCTTGATGACCTGCGGGTTGTAGAGGTTGTAGGCCGTGACCGCGTCGAACAGGCGGATGCGCTCGGGGTGGAAGTTCCCGTCGTAGACCTCGTCACCGACGATGTACACGTCGATGCCGCGGTCCTTGAGCGCCGTCCGGACCAGCTCCAGCTCGCCCTCCAGGTCACCCGAGATCACCCGCGACAGGTAGATCATCACCACCGGCCGGCCGCCGATGCGGAAGTACCGGGGATGGTTCATGTAGGTATCGGCGATGTACTGCATGTCGCGCTGGAACGCGAGGCGTGGCACGGGCTTGGCGAGATCCAGCGACAGGTTCGCGAGCGAGAAGCGGATCGCGATGTCGTAGTGGATGCAGAACTCCATCTGGTCGAGGTTGGGCGCCGAGAGCAGGCCGGCGCGCAGCGCGCGGTCCGAGTCGCCACCGAACCAGTTCACCGCGAACACGCCGATGCCCGCCTGCCGGGCGTCGGTGATGTGGTTGCCCGCGACGATCGGATCGTCGCTGCGGTAGAGGCCGTAGCGCGACTCGCCGATCGAACCCTTCTGCCACTCGGGTTCGGTCCACCAGGTGTAGTAGTAGGCGCCTAGCGTGAACGCCGTCGCAGGCGGTGGCGCTTGGTCCACGGGCGGCGGGTTCTCCGTGCCGCTGCCGTTGTCGCCTGGCCCGGGACCGGGCAGCCCCTCGAACACGCTCGTACCTCCACCCGAGCCACACGCTGCCGCCAATCCGGCGAGCAACGCGACCACGGCGAGAACGCGCCGACGGCGCGGCAAGAGGACCTCGCGAGAACCCATACCCGGCACTCCTAACCGAATCGGCATCCGAACCCGACGGAAGAATTGGCGCATCCGCGCCAGGGACGGCGCGGCGCCCCCAGTTTTTACAGACTCACCGGGGCGGCGTCCAGCACGCGCCCGAGCTCGACGAGAAACCGCTCGTTCTGCCGCGAAGTGCCGATCGTGACCCGGATCGCGGTGGGTAGGCCGTAGACGCCGACCGGCCTCACGAACACACCCACACGCTCGAGCGCGCTGGCCACCTCCGCGCCACTGCGACCGAGCTCGACGAGGAGAAAGTTCCCCTGGCTCGGCGCGGCGGTGAGCCCGAGCCGGGCGAGCCCCTCGCGAAGCTGGGCCTCTCCGGCGGCATTCATGGCGCGGGTGCGGGCCACGTGCTCGTGGTCGGCCAGCGCTTCGAGCGCGGCGAGCTGCGCGAGCGCGTTCACGTTGAACGGCTGCCGGACCCGCTCCATCAGCGCGGCGAGCTCGGGGTTGCGGGTCGCGGCGTACCCGATCCTCGTCCCGGCCAGGCCGTACATCTTGGAGAAGGTGCGCATCGTCAGGCAGTTGTGGGTGGCGCTGGTGAGCGTCAGGCTCGACACCAGCTCTGCGGCGGTCGCGTACTCGATGTAGGCCTCGTCCATCGCCAGCACGACGTCCGGCGGGAGGTTGGCGAGCAGCTTCTCCACCTCGCCGTGGCCGATGTGCGCTCCGGTCGGATTGTTGGGGTTGGCGACGAACACCACCCGCACGCCGGGGATGATCGCCGCGAGGATGGCGTCGACGTCGATCTCACGCTCCACGCCCGCGACCTCGCGCGCGATCCCGCCGGCCGCCTGGGCTACCAGCCCGAACACGACGAAGCTGCGGCGCGGGAAGAGCACGATCTCGCCCGGGCGGAGGAACGTCCGGACCACGAGCTCGATGATCTCGTTCGAGCCGTTGCCGAGCACGACGCCGGCCGGATCGAGTCCCAGGTGCGCGCCCAGCGCGCGCTTGAGCTCGCGTCCGGAGCCGTCGGGATAGCGGTGGAGCTCGGCCGCCGCCCGGCGCACCGCCTCGACCGCGCGCGGCGACGGGCCGAGCTGGTTCTCGTTGGACGCGAGCGGGGTTGCCTCGGCGAAGCCGTAGAGCGCCTGGGCATCGCGCTCGCTTCGCCCGGGGACGTACGGAGCGAGGCTCGCGATGTGCTTGTCGGCCAGAGGCATCGGGATGGGACGGGAACGAGACCGCGGGCGGCGCCTGCCGGGACCGTTCAGCCGGCGTGGCGGCCGCGCTGCCCGGCGGCCTGGATCAGCCGCTCCTCGAGGTCGAGCGACGCGTCGATGATGGTGCGGAAGACGTTGCGCACCGACTCGGGCGGGAATGGCCCCTGGTTGCGCTGCGCGATCCGCTCGAGGATGCGCTCCTCGCGGCCCGGGTCGCGAAGCGCGCGGCCGTCGAGGGCCTTGAGGCCCACCATCGTCACGATGTGACGCGCCCGCTTGCTCAGGAGCTCGAGGATCTCGTGGTCGATCGAGTCGATGTCGCGCCGGACGCGGTCGAGCTCGACGTCGATCAGCGGCCGATTTTCCGCAGTTTCGCTCATCGAGCGCGGATGCTACCCGTGCCCCTCGGGTGTGGCAACCGAGCCCGCGGCCGCGCCGCGAACGGCGGCGATCAGGGACAGACGGCCCATGAAGAGCGAGCGAGCGCGCACCTCGAACCCCGCCCGCGCGAGCGGCTCGAGCGCAGCCGGACCGAGGCGCGTGCCGTACACGAGGCGCCCGCCGGGCTTGAGCACCCGGGCGACCTCGGACCACATCGCCACCCCGCGCTCGAGCTCGGCGGCCGGCTCGAAGGCGGCCACGGCGTCGAACGTCCCGTCGGCGAACGGCAAGCTCACCGGCCACCCCTGCACCAGGCGGCGACCGAGCGGCTGGCGGTAGCGCAGCTTGGGCAGCGAGCGATCGAGGCCCACCGACTGGGGCAGGCCCTCCAGGAGCCGCGTCGAGCCCGCGGTCAGGTCGAGCACGCGCGCCGCCCCCTCGAGCTGCTCCATCGCCCACCGGTAGCGGCCACGGTGCCACGCGCGCCGCACCGGGTTGGCGCTGAAGAAACCACGGTCCTCGAAGTCGGCCGCCTCGGGGCTCGACCGCAGCTTCGCCATGCGACCGAGCGTCTTCAGGTAGCTGATCGCGAACTTGACCAGGCGCGCATTCGACTCGCCGTAGCGCCTCGGACGGTAGTGGAACGGGACCTCCGCGACGCGGAAGCCGCGGTTGTGCACGCGCACCAGGATCTCGATCAGCACGTCGAAGTCGCGCGAGCGCAGCTCGAGCTCGTCGAGGGCCTGGCGCCGGTAGAGGCGGTCACCCGACGACAGGTCGTGGTACGGCAGGTCGAGCGCCGTGCGGAACACGCCGTTCAGCACCCGCGAGAGCCAGGCCCTGAGCGGGTCGGTCTCGGAGAACCCGTGACGAACGTAACGCGAGGCGATCAGCACGTCGGCCTCGAAGCGGCGCCGGTAGAGGTCACGGATGA
>CAYMQR010000557.1:0-1085 GCA_964392195.1 uncultured bacterium
GACGTCAGGAAGCCGTCGACCGCAGCGACTCGGGGGGCGGGGGCGGCGGCTCGGCGGCGTCGATCACGCGCGCCTCGGCGATCACCACCTGGTCGCGGCCCTTCTCCTTGGCGCGGTAGAGCGCGGCGTCGGCGGCGCGCAGCAGCTCGGCGGCGTTGGCGGCGTGGTCGGGCAGCACGGCCACGCCGGCCGAGAGCGTGATCGGCCCGAGCGCGCGGTCGTCCACCTTGAAGCTCGTCCCGCGCAGGTCGCGGCACAGGAGCTCGGCGCGCTGCACGGTCTGCTCGACGGCCGACTCGGGGAGGATGATCACGAACTCCTCGCCGCCGTAGCGGCACACGATGTCGCTCGCCCGCACCCGCGCCGAGAGGAAGCTGCCGAGGGCGCGGATGATCGCGTCGCCCGCCTCGTGCCCGAAGTCGTCGTTGAAGCTCTTGAAGTGGTCGAGGTCGAGCATGATGAGCCCGATCGGCCAGCCGCGCCGCTGCGCCCGCTGCACCTCGCGGTCGAGCGACTCCTCCATGAAGCGGCGGTTGTAGACCGACGACAGCGGGTCGCGGATCGACTGGTTGCGGAGCGTCTCGCGGAGGTGGACGTTGGCGAGCGCGAGCCCGAGGTGGTAGGCGGCGTTGCCGACGAGCTGCGGGTCGATCGCGGTCTCGCCCGCGCCCAGCCCGCGCACGTGCAGCACGCCGAGCGCCTCGCCCTGCGCCATCATCGGCACGCACAGGTAGCCGCCCTCGGGGAACTCGTCGAGGTGCGAGCAGCGTGGCCCGTCGCTCGGCCGCGCCAGCTCGTGCGGCTTGCCGCGCCTGAGCGCCCAGCACTCGCCGGGGCTGAACGGATCCGAGCTGCGGCTGGCGTCGCCCCACGCGAGCACCGGCTCCACCGCGTTGCGCGAGGCGGAGATCATCGCGATCCAGCCGGAGGTTCCGGCCAGCAGCTTCTCCATCGCGATCTCGACGATCGGGTACGCCTCGTCCGAGCCCTGGCACGCCTGCAGCATCTCGCCCATGCCGAACAGCACCTGCAGCTCCTGGCGCTGGCGCTCGAGGCGGGTGTTGGCGGCGCGCAGGTCCTCCTCG
>CAYMQR010000557.1:1185-3694 GCA_964392195.1 uncultured bacterium
GTGCTGAGGGCGCGGAAGCGCTGCTCGCTGTCGCGCAGCTCGGCCTCGGCGCGGATGCGGTCGGTGATGTCGCGGGCGATGCCGATGATGCCGATCGGCCGCCCGTCGGCGTTGCGCTGCAGTCCCTTGGTGGCGAGGAACGTGCGCGCGTAGCCGCCGATGATGCGGGTCTCCTCGAACGACACCGTGCGGCCGTCGCGGATCACCGCGGTGTCGCTGCCGCGCGGGTCGGCGCCGGGCGCGGGCGCCGGCAGGACGTCGCGGTCGAAGCGGCCGAGGATCTGGTCGGGCGTGGCCTCGAGCGACTGGGCGAAGGCCGGGTTGACCATGCGGTAGCGGCCGTCGAGGTCCTTCAGGAACACCAGGTCCGCGGTGCCGTCGGTCACCGAGCGCAGCAGCGCCGCGTTCTCCTCCACGGCGCGCTCGGCGCGGCGGCGCTCGGAGATCTCGCGCCGCAGCATGTGCACCGCGAACGCCACCAGCCCGAAGGCCAGCACGCCACCGAGGACCACCACCACCACCTCGACCTGGGCGCGGAACGTCCGGGTCTGGGCCCGGGACTCGGCGGCGACGCGCTCCTGCTCGGTCATGGTCGTGAGCAGCGCGTTGACCCGGTGCGCGATCTCCTCGCGGCGCGGTTCGAGGAACAGCCGCCGCGCGGCGTCGAAGCCGCTGGTCGAGCGCACCCTCACCAGCTCGGCCGCGAACGCGAGCTTGTCGCTCACCAGCGCGCCGAGCCGCTTCACGTCGTCCGCCCGGTGCGGCGCGAGGTGGGACAGCTCGTCGAGGACGCCGCGGACCTCGGTGCGCGCCGCCTCGTACGGCGCGAGCGTCTCGGCCTTGCCGGTGAGGACGTACGCGTCGACCGCCTCGTCGATCTCCACCAGCAGCGCGCGCGCCAGCGAGATCTGGCCGAGCACCCGGTGCGAGCTGGTGAGCGCCGCGCTGGTCGAGATCAGGCTGCGCGTGATCTGCATGGCGGTCAGGACGATCACGCCCAGGAACGCCACGCCGAACACCAGGGCGGTCGAGGCCCGCCTCGAACGGCTGAGCTTCATCATCGCGCGCTCAGGAAAACAGGGGCTGACGCGGCGCGCAAACCAAAACGCATGCGACGGTCGTACTATGCGCGGCTCGCCGCACCGGCGGCGCGCGACGACGGGGGAGGCTCATGCGCGGTCAGATGATGGATTTTCCGCTCACCTTGACGACGATCCTCGACCGCGCGGGGCGGCTCTTCGCGGACCGCGAGATCTGCTCGCGCATGCCCAACCGCGCCGTCCACCGCACCACCTACGCGGGCTTCCACCGCCGCGCGCTGGCGCTCGCCGAGGCGCTCACCCGCGCCGGCCTGCAGCGCGGCGATCGGGTCGCGACGCTGATGTGGAACCACGCCACCCACCTGGAGGCCTACTTCGGGATCCCGGCCGCGGGCGGGGTGCTGCACACCCTCAACCTGCGCCTCCATCCCGACGACATCGCCTACATCGCCGGCCACGCGGGCGACCGCTTCCTGATCGTGGACGACGTGCTCTTGCCGCTCTACGAGCCGTGGCAGGACAAGCACCGCTTCGAGAAGGTCATCGTGGTGCCGCTCACCGGCAAGCCGGTGCCCGCCGGGATGGTCCGCTACGACGACTTCCTCGCCGAGGCCAGCGGCGGTTTCACGCCGCCCGTCCTCGACGAGAACGACGCGGCAGGCATGTGCTACACGTCGGGCACCACGGGCAAGCCCAAGGGCGTCGTCTACTCGCACCGCGCGATCGTGCTCCACACGTTCGCCGCCGGGCTCGTCGACACCCTGGCACTGTGCCAGAAGGACGTGGTGACGCCGGTGGTGCCGATGTTCCACGCCAACGCGTGGGGGCTGCCGTTCACCGCGGTGATGGTGGGCGCCAAGATCGCGTTCCCCGGCCCCCATCTGACGCCCGATCTGCTGCTCGATCTCTTCGTCGAGGAGAAGGTCACGATGTCGGCGGGCGTGCCCACCATCTGGATGGGGATGCTCGACGCCATGAACAAGAACCCCGGGAAGTGGAAGACGCAGCCGGGCCTGCGCATGGCGGTGGGAGGCTCGGCGCCGCCCGAGAGCATGATCCGCGAGTTCGATCGCCTCGGCTGGAAGCTGATCCAGGCGTGGGGCATGACCGAGACCGCGCCGCTCGGCACCGTGAGCTACGTGAAGGACCACCTGCTCGATCGCCCGGCCGACGAGCAATACGCGTATCGCGCCAAGCAGGGGATCCCGGCGCCGTTCGTCGAGTGCCGGGTGATCGCCGAGGACGGCGAGGCGCCGTGGGACGGCAGGACCATGGGCGAGCTGCAGGTGCGCGGGCCGTGGGTGGCGGGCAGCTACTACCGGCTCGACGACCCCGAGGAGAAGTGGACCACCGACGGCTGGTTCCGCACCGGCGACGTCGCGACCATCGACGGCGACGGCTACGTGAAGCTCACCGACCGCACCAAGGACCTGATCAAGTCGGGCGGCGAGTGGATCAGCTCGGTGGAC